>CAZCDY010000026.1:0-20744 GCA_964497145.1 uncultured Gammaproteobacteria bacterium | reverse complement strand
GTAACAACGGTTGGGGCAATAACGGCTGGAACAACAGCTACGGCAGTGGCCGGGGTGGCGGCTGGGGCAACACCTCGGGTGACGCCTCTGGCGATGCAGCCGGTGAAGCTGACTTCAGCTTTGCCATGCGCGGCCGTGCGAATCTCGATATGCGTGGAGAGGGATACGGTGACGGATACGGCTACGGGCGTGGTTACGGGCACGAATACAGCGGTTACGGGCCCTATTTTCCTCCCATGATGCCGCTGCCCCTACCCGTCGAACCTGCCGAACCCGAAGGTCAGGCCGACGGCGACGGTGACGGCGTAGCCGACCTCGGCGACCTCTGTCCCGATTCAGCTGCCGGTGCGGCCGTCGATGCCTTGGGCTGCGCTGACACGGCGCGCATCGTGCTGCATGGTGTCAATTTCAAGACTGACTCCGCTCAACTGACCCCCGAGTCGCTGGCAATCCTTGACGGTGTGTCCAGCACGCTGGCAGAGAATCCTCAGATCAAGGTGATGGTAGCCGGTCACACCGACAGCGATGGTGATGACGCCCACAACAGAGATCTTTCTCAACGCCGCGCGCAGAGCGTCGTGGATTACCTTTCAAGCCAGGGAGTGGACAATCAGAACCTGGTCGCCAAAGGTTTCGGCGAAGAGCAGCCGGTAGCGGGCAATGACACAGCCGAAGGCAAAGCTGAAAACCGTCGCGTCGAACTGAACCGCCTGTAAACGCTATCGCGGCCTATGTCTCCCTCCAATAAGAGGGTGCAGTCATCGCGACTGCATCCTCCATCGTGACCGACCCCGATCCGGCCGGTCTATCCTTCGGCGATTCCCTCGTCGTATCGGTTGTCCAGGATCTCGTGCAATCGGCTGTCCTCTACCACGGAGTGCAGTATCTCCTCCCCCTCGGCCTCTGCCAGGACCATCTGTGAATCGTAGAACGCCTCGGTTTGCTTGATCTGTCTTTCGTATGCCGTCATGGTCTCTCCTCGAGTGTGTTGTCACATTGCATAGAAACCTAGACGCTCCCGCGACGCCAAAGCCACGGCGAGAGTAGTGGATTGTCTGGAACTCGCGCGACTCGCCTAAAGTGAACTAGATTCCGGTCGCTAAAAGCGGCATGGCGAAACAGCTGATCATCGTCGGAGGTGGTGGGCACGCGTTGAGCGTCGCGGATGCCGCTTTCCGGCTCGGCTACGAGTTGCTCGGTTACGTGGCGCCCGATCCCGCGTCGACAAAAGGCCTTGCGGCCCGGTGGCTTGGCAACGATGCGGCGCTCGACACCGAGAGTCTGCGCGATATCTTGCTGCTCAACGGTCTCGGCTCCGCCGGCCCCATCGATAGACGTCGCGCCCTGTATCTTGCGTTGCGCGAGCAGGGACGATCCTTTGCGAGCGTCATTCACCCCCATGCGAGCGTATCGGGACTCGATGTAAACCTGGGATCTGGTCTCCAGATCCTGGCCCGGGGGGTAATCAGCGCCGGCGCAAACATCGGTGAAAACGTTCTCATCAACACGGGGGCCATCGTGGAACACGGATGCACGATTGCCGATCACAGTCATATCGCCAGCGGCGCCACTGTCTGCGGGGATTGCCTGATCGGAGAGGCGGTACATGTAGGTGCCGGCGCCACGGTTATCCAGGGCGTGAAGATCGGTTTTGGCGCAGTAATTGCAGCGGGAGCCGTAGTGACACGAAACGTCGAGCCGTTGACGCTGGTTGCAGGCGTCCCGGCCCGTGAACTCAGAAGGACCGATGACCAAGAGCTGGCGTGACATCACCATTGGGCCCGGAGCGACCGTGCATGAGGCCTGGCAAGCGATCGACCATGGTGCGATGCAGATTGCACTGGTCGTCGATGAATCCCATCACCTGAAAGGCACGGTGACGGACGGCGACATCCGCAGGGCGGTGCTCAGTGGTAAGGGACTGGATATCCGGGTCACTGAGGTGATGAACGCCAACCCCACCACAGGACTCACCGAAGAGGCACGAGACAGCTGGCAGCGCACCATGCACAAACATTCGTTGCGCCATCTTCCGATACTCAACACGCAGGGATGTGTGGTCGATCTCGCATGTTACGACATGCCAATGGAGCCGGAGCGTTCCACCCCGGTGGTCATCATGGCCGGTGGGCTTGGTACAAGACTCCGGCCTCTGACTGAGAACACGCCCAAACCGATGATCCCGGTAGGCCCGAAACCGGTCCTGGAGACCATCATCGGAAACTTTGCCGAACAGGGATTCGTAAATATTCACCTTTGCCTCAACTACAAGGGCGAAGTGATTCGCGAACATTTTGGCGATGGCCACCACCTTGGAGTCAACATCACTTACCTGCAGGAAGACCGACGCCTGGGCACTGCAGGGGCCCTGAGCCTGCTTCCCGAGCCCCCTGCGGAAGCGGTCATCGTCATGAACGGCGACCTGTTGACCAAGGTCGACTTCGTACGCCTGATCGATTTCCATAACAGGCAGAACTTCATTGCCACCATGGCGATGCGTGAACACCAGCAGCAGGTACCCTACGGTGTACTGAAAATCAGCGACGGGTACGTTGTGCAGGAACTGGTGGAAAAACCTGTTGAGCGTTATTACGTCAACGCCGGCATCTACATCCTCAATCCCGAAACCCTGCGACAGGTACCAGACCAGAAGTTCTACGATATGCCGACACTGTTCAACAAGCTGATGGAGAACGGTGAAAAGGTCGGCGGCTTTCCCTTGCGCGACTACTGGGTCGACATCGGACGCATGGAAGACCTCGAGCGCGCCAGCGCCGAATTTACCGAGATGTTCGGTTGATCGACGGGCTCAGGGTACTGGCACTCGTACCCGCCCGCGGCGGTTCGAAGGGGCTGCCGCGAAAGAACGTACTCGACCTCGCCGGTCGCCCCTTGATCGCATGGACGCTGGCCGCCGCGCAGGACTCGGGCTACGTCGATCGCTGCGTCGTCTCGACGGATGACGCCGAGATTGCAGCAGTCGCCAGGGCCAATGGCGGCGACGTGCCTTTCATGCGTCCGCGAGAACTTGCACGCGACTCCTCCGGGACCTTCGCCGCCATCCAGCACGCATTGGAAAACATTCCCGGCTACGACATTCTTTTGCTTCTGCAACCGACTTCTCCGCTACGCACCGGCAGTGATATCGATGGCACATTGGAGCAGTTGCAGAGGCACGCGGCCCCCAGTTGCGTCAGCGTGGTGGAACCGGCGAAAAGCCCCTACTGGGCATACGAGGTGGACGACAGAAATCACCTGGTGCCCCTGCTCGACGAGAAGCTTGCCCGACTGCGGCGGCAGGACCTGCCGAAAAGCTATGTGCTGAATGGTGCCGTTTATGCTGCCAGGGTCGACTGGCTGTTGCGCCACAAGGAATTCCTGGGCCGCGAGACCGTGCCTTACATCATGCCGGTGGAGCGCTCGATGGATATCGACACGGCATTCGACCTCGAACTGGCAGCGCACTGCGTTCAAGAGGCGTCAACCCTCTGAAGTACAGGCCTGCCTGTGCTTATCGCAGGAAATTGAACAGACTCAGATCCTGAATCTTGATGAAGCTCTGTTGCGAGGCCTGCAGTGCCGTCAACTGCTGATTGAACCGGCTGATCGCCTCTGCATAGTCCAGATCTTCGAGTGAAGAACGCACCTTGGTTACCGCCAGCTCAAACGCATCATTCGCATTCTTCTGGTCATCGATGGCGTTCATTCGGGCACCGACCTTCGCACGGGTGCCCAGAAGGCCGGTGATCGCCGTATCGATATCGTTCAACGCATTGGGGTCGCCATTGCCCGCCTCCAGGTTGGCCGCCAGGGTGTTCAGCACGCCGCCAATGGCCTCGAGCGAGCCTCCCGGGTCGCCGATCGCCACCTCGCGGCTGTCGCCGATCTTGACCATGCGCTGGCCACTGTCGCCAACGTAGTTGAAACCGCCCGAGCCATTGGGCTCAAACGGCCTGGTCTGACTCTGGAACCCGGCAAAGATGTACTCGCCGTTGGCATCCTGGGTGTTGGCGAGTTGCAGAAAGCTGTCGATGTGCTGGCGAATCTCGGTGGCGATGGCAGCGCGCCCCTCGGCACCGACCGGGTCGCTGTTACCCTGTACCGTGAGTTCACGCACGCGCTGCAGGAGATTTCCCATGCTCTGCAGGGCCGTTTCTTCCTGGTCCAGTTTCGCGACCGCCACCTCTGCATTACGCTGATACTGCACCAGCCGCTGCTGCGCCTCCTGCAGGTCCAGTATCCGGACCGATGCAGAGGGATCATCGGAGGGGTTCAGGATGCGCTTGCCACTCGCGACCTGTAGCTCGGTCTTGCTGAGTTCACGCTGCTTCTCGAGCATCGCATCGACGCTCTGGCGGAATATCTGTGAAGTGGAAATGCGCATGATTATCTCCTCACCGCATTGAGCAGCGAGTCAAACAGGCTGTTGGCAACATTGATGACCTGGGCTGCGGCCTGATAGGCCTGCTGGAAACGCACCAGGTCAGCGGCCTCTTCGTCCAGGTTCACCCCGGAAACCTCTGCCTTGGCGGATTCGGCCTGGGCCAGCAGATTCTGCTGCATGCTGGCGTTGCTGCTGGCCTGCTGGGTCTTGGTTCCGACATCCGCAATCAGGGAGCCGTAGGTATCGGCGAAACTCGCCGTGCCTCCCATCATCAGATTGGCAGTCTGCAGGTCCGCCAGCCTTCTCGCATTGCGGTTGTCACCGACCCCGCCGGTATTGTCGCTCAGGCTGAAACTGTCACCGGCGGCTGGTGAGCCGGTCATGCTGAATTCGAATGTACCAAGGTCGGGTATCGCCACCCGGTACGTCTGTCCCGGCACGAAGGTATCGCTTGGACCAATCGCTGTGCCGTCCGCCTGCACGAACCGGGTCGGAGGGGGGCCGGCAGGTCCGCTAGTAATGCCCAGCTGATTACCAGGCAAATACTCGAGCGTGACCCCCCCCGGAGGCAGCTTTGTATTTCCACTGCGCGTCGTCAAAGCACCGGCGGCGATCTGCCCGGTCCCCCCGTTGCCACCCGCCGCGCTGCTGCGCACTGCCTCGGCCGCTGCAATATCACGCTCGTTTGTGACCAACAGACCAATGCCCGATGCACCGGCCCGGGTCGGACGCAGCTGATACATATCCCCGGCAACCGCCGAGTTGACAACGATGCTCATGCCGTCAACGACAAAGGGACCAGGCCCGCTCAGTGTCACGGTAGAGCCCGCATCCAGGTCGGTCAAGGACCAGTCGGTACCGTCAAAGGCTATCTGGTAATCATGCGTGGTAAGGTTCGAAACATCATCGAACCCGACACTGATGGTGCCGGTGTTGCCCGCCGCCTTCAGAACCTGTGGCCCTGCAACACTGAAGAAATCCCCACCAAGCTGACCATCCAGATCCATACCGGTCTGGTGCTCTGCGTTGAAGAAGGAACCCACACCGATCGCCACCCGGCCGAGTGCGTTCTGGGACTCATCCAGCACCTCGTCGCGGAAGCGCAGGAGACCGCCAAGGCTGCCGCCAGTCATCTGCTTGGTCACATTGACGGCCAGACCACCCGGCTGCTGAATGACCAGTTCCTTGTGATCAGGGGCCAGGGGGTTGTTGGTCACCCCTAGCGTGTTGTAGGTCGTACCGACCACCAGTGCCTGCCCGGTGCCGACGAACACATTCATGGTGCCGTCGTCCTGCTGCAGGGTCGATACATTGGTGTAGTGGCTGAGCTCGTCGATCAGGCGGTCGCGTTCATCGAGGATATCGTTCGGCGCCCCGCCGGTTGCCCCGGTCAGGGTGCGCACCCGGTTGTTTGCATCTGCAAGCGAGCGCGCAATGGAATTGATCTCGTTGGTCTGACGCTCGAAGTCCTGATTCAGCTGATGGCGCAGATCCTCGAACCAGCCGTCCAGCGCCACAAAACGGTCGTTCAACTGGGTGGCACGATTGATCATTACCGACCGCGCCGGGATGGAGGTCGGATCGTCGGCCACGTCGTTCACGCTGGCAAAAAACTGCTGCAGCATATTGTCGATGCCGGCAGAGGCATCGGCGATCACATTGTCGATCTGGTTGGCGCGCTGCTCGTAGACGTTGAACTCTTCGAACGACGAGCTGTAGTCCCTGACCCTGGTCGCCAGGTAACTGTCGTAGCTACGGGTGATCGACGCAATCTGCACGCCGGAACCGATATAGCCCTGTGGGATGGCCTCTCCATCACGCGTGGTGAACTGGGCCCTCTGCCGGCTGTATCCCTCGGTGTTGACGTTGGCGATATTGTGCCCCGTCGTCTCCATCTGACGCTTGAAGGCGTTCAGTGCACTGATGCCGCTGTTGATAATGCTGGCCATAGCTGTATCGCTCCACCATCTTCAGATCAGATGGTGGATGCACCCTCCCTTACTGATTGCCTGGCGCGCTGCATCGGCTCGCTGTCCAGGATGCGCTTGATCTTGTCCGCATAGGCGGGGTCGGTTGCGTATCCGGCATCCTGCAGGGCGGAAAAGTACGCGTCGGAATCGGCCGTCTTGCTCAGAGCCACCCGGTAACGGGGATTCTGCTGCACGAAATCCACATAGTCTGAGAAACTTTGTTCGAATGAATCATAGGCGCGAAAGTTGGCACGGGTCTTCAGGGCGACGCCGTCACGATACTCCAGTGTACTGACCTGGACCTTGTCACCCTGCCAGCGCGAATCGGCCTTGATGCCAAACAGGTTGTGGCTGCTGTCGCCCTGGCGGTGCTGCATCACATGACGCCCCCAACCGGTTTCCAGCGCGGCCTGCGCAAGCAGGGCCTCGGGGGCCAGATTGAGCTTTGCCGCCGCCTGTTCCGCCACCGGCCAAAGTTGTCCCAGGAAAGATTCCGGTGATCCATCGAGGTCGACGGACGCAGATCCCCCCGATGCACCCGCGGTACTTTGCGTGCGCGCCACCACGTCTCTGACGGGTCTGGCCTGGATAGGCATACCCACATAGTCCTCGGGCGACAGACCGCTGTGGGCAGGCGAGCCACTGCCACCGAGCTGGCGCTTGATCACATCGGCCAGGCCAATGCCATGATTCTGGGCCATGTCCACCGCGAGCTGCTTATCGTACATGTCGCGGTAGAACTCACTCTGTTTACTGTCCATCAGGCCGCCGCCCACGCTGGCGTCACGCATGCTCTTGAGCATCATCTGCAGGAACAATGACTCGAACTGTCGGCTTACCTGATCAAGTGCCGCATCCTGATCCTCGCGGGCACGGGCCTTCAGGGCCGCCAGCCCCGAGAAGTCGGTATAGACCTGTGCCATATCGATATCCATCGGCGGACCTCAGATCACCACCAGGTCGGCCTTGAGCGAACCGGCCTGCTTCAATGCCTCGAGAATCGCGACCAGGTCGCTCGGGCCTGCGCCCACCTGGTTGACCGCGCGCACCACGGTATCGAGCGTGACCCCCGGATTGAACAGGAACATGCGACGGTCACCCGGTGCCGATACCGCGACATCCGACTGCGCTGTAACCTCCGTCCTGCCCCTGCGTGCGAAAGGCGCAGGCTGAGACACCTGGGCATTTTCACTGATAGTGACGACCAGGTTGCCGTGTGACACGGCGGCCGGGCTTACCCGTACCGTGCTGTTGATCACCACGGTACCGGTGCGCGAGTTGACGATCACCCGTGCCACAGACTCCGCGGGATCGACGTTGAGATTTTCTATCATCGACACGAAACCGACACGCTGACCGATATCCTTCGGTGCGTTGACCTTTACCGAGGTGGAATCCACAGGAAACGCGGCGCCCTCGCCCATCGCCTTGTTGATCGCATCTGTGACACGCTGCACTGTGGTGAAATCACCCTGCTTTAGATTGAGGGTCAACATGGCGTCCTGGCCAAAGGGCGTGGCGACACTGCGTTCCACGGTCGCACCGCCGGGCACCCGACCGGAACTCGGAATATTGATGGTCACTTTTGACCCGTCGCTGCCCTCTGCCGCCAGACCACCCACGACAAGGTTGCCCTGGGCAATCGCATAGACCTGTCCATCGATACCCTTGAGGGGCGTCATCAACAGGGCGCCGCCGCGCAGGCTCTTCGCATCACCGATGGAAGAAACCGTTACATCCACCTGCTGTCCCGGCTTGGAGAAAGGCGGCAGATCGGCGTGAACTGTCACCGCTGCCACGTTCTTCGGGTTCAGCGCGACGCCGGGCGGAACCACGATGCCCAGTTGCGTCAGCATGCTGCGCAAGCTCTGTCGAGTGAATGGCGAGGAGTTCACCTTGTCGCCACTGCCATCGAGGCCAACCACCAGGCCGTAACCAAGCAGCTGGTTGTGGCGCACACCCTGGATGACTGCCAGATCCTTGATTCTCTCCGCCTGCACCGGTAGCGCCATCATTGTGATGATGCAGGCCAATGCCAGCGCTAGGATGTTTGAAAATGCAATGCGACGAAGGCTGTTGTTCATTTCAATTCCAGGGTCAGAAGGGGAAGACGGCGGAGATAAAGAATCTGGCCAGCCATCCCATCTTCGAGGCGTCAGAAACCTGACCGTCACCGACGTAGACCAGGGTCGCATCCGCGATCCGGGTTGATTCGACCGTATTGTCGATATCGATGTCTTCGGGCCGCACGGTACCGGAGACGCGGATGTACTCATTGCCGCCGGTCATACCGATACGCTTTTCACCGCGCACCTGGAGATAACCATTGGAAAGCACGTTCGTCACCGTCACCGAGACCGAGCCGCTGAATTCATTGTTCTGGGTATTTTCAGCGTCACCCTCGAAAGCCGTGCCGGATTGGAGGCTCTGGCCCAGGTTGTAAGGATTATCGCTGAACGGATTGTTGAAGCTCACACCCCGGCCAAAGAGGGTTGGCGAGATAATGCTGGTGTCGTTGCTCTTATCCACCGAGCCGTCATTGGTGTGGGACGCCTCGGTGTCCTCGACCAGATTGACCAGCAGGATGTCGCCGATCCGACGGGCCCGTACGTTCTCGAACCAACTGCGCTCGAAGCCCGACTGGTAGATCGATCCGTTGCCCTGAGGTGCTTGCGGTATGGCCGCCGGCGGCACGGCGGCATACTCGGGATCACGCTTTGGTGCCGAGTTGCAGCCCGCAAGCAACACCGCCGCCATTGCCAGCACGATCAGCACTTTCATATTGCTCAGCAGGGGGATTCGGTGCTCGATTATCTGGCCGTTCATCATGATTTACCTATGGCTTTCAGTCGTCCGATCAGAGCTGCTGACTTACGTAGGCCAACATGTCGTCGGTGGTGGAGATCGCCTTGCTGTTCATCTCGTAGGCGCGCTGGGTCTCGATCATGTTCACCAACTCTTCGACCACGTTGACGTTCGAGCTTTCCAGAGAACCCTGGATCAGGGTGCCTGCGCCACTGGTCCCCGGGGTATCGATCTGTGGCGTGCCGCTGGCCACTGTTTCGCGATAGAGGTTGTCGCCGATCGATTCCAGCCCGGTCGGATTGACGAACTGCGCCAGGGTGACGCTGCCGATCTGATTGGGGCTGCTGTTGCCTGCGACCAGGGCCGAGACCGTGCCGTCGGAACCCACGGTGACGCTCATTGTATTGGCAGGGACGGTGATCGAGGGCTCAAGCAGGTAACCGTTCTGCGTCACCAGCTGACCGCTCGAATCCAGGCCGAAAGCACCATCGCGGGTGTACACGGTACTGCCGTCGGGGTGGTTGACCTGGAAAAATCCGTTGCCCTGTACGGCGATGTCGAAGCTGTTGCTGGTCTGGACGATATTGCCCTGGGTGTGCAGCTTCTGGGTGGAGACCGTACGCACGCCGGTGCCGACATAGAGCCCGGACGGCAGCGTCGTGTCCTCGGTCGAATTGGCGCCGGCCTGGCGAACGTTCTGATAGATCAGGTCTTCGAATACCGCGCGGTCACGTTTGAAACCGGTGGTATTGACGTTGGCCAGATTGTTCGAGATCACGGACATGCGTGTCTGCTCGGCATCCAGTCCTGTCTTTGCGATCCATAGTGCGGAGTACATGATGTAAACCTCTTGTCTTTGACTACGGCAACCGCTTGTCAGGGGCTGCCGGTTAAATGGCTCAGCTGGTACGCTGCAAAACTCTTGCCAGTTTTAGACCGGCCGCACGATACTCGAAGCGGCGTCGGCACTTTCCTCCACCGTCTTCATCATCTTGACCTGCAGTTCGAAACGCCGCGACAGCTCGATCATGTCGACCATTTCGTTGACTACATTGACGTTGCTCGACATCAGGGCGCCAGGCACCAGGCGTTGCGCGGCGTCAGCCTCCGCCTCGCCGCCACCCTTCAGTCGGAACAGGCCATCGTCGCCCTTCTTCATCTGGTCAAACTGTGGGGAGACAAGCTTGACCCGGTCGACCACCGCAAGCTGCTGACTGGTAGCACCGAGCGGCCGGATCGACACCGTACCGTCGACACCGATGTCAATTTTTTCGTACGGGGGTATAGCGATCGGCCCGCCGTTGCCCATCACCGGCAAATCATTGCCGCTCAGGAGCAGGCCGTTCTCATCCACGCGCAGGTCGCCGCGGCGTGTGTAGGCCTCGCTGCCGTCCGCTACCTGTACCGCCAGCCAGCCGCCGTCCTTGACCGCGACATCCAGATCGCGACCGGTCTGCTGAAGACTGCCATGCGAGAAGTCGGTGCCCGGACGCTCATTCAGGGCGAACACGCGGGTGGGATTTCCGGCACCGAATACCGGCATGCTGCGGAACTGGTTGAGGTCCGACATGAAGCCGGTGGTGCTTGCATTGGCGAGGTTGTTACTGGCGTTGGCCTGCGCCATCAGGGTCTCTTTGGCCCCACTCATCGCGACGTACAACATACGGTCCATGGTTGGCTCCCTTCAGCCTTCAGGGCCAAGGCCCGGGAGCCGGCGAATCAATCACCCACCCCCGGGCCCCGTCCGTCGAAGCTGTTTACCTGATATTGATGACGGTCTGGGTGATCGAGTCCGCTGTGGAAATCACCTCGGCATTGGCCTGGAAGTTCCGCTGTGCGGTGATCAGATTGACCAGCTGCTGGGCGATGTCCACGTTGGAGGCCTCCAAGGCGCCCGATTGGATCTGACCGAAACTGGAGGTGCCGGCCTCACCCAACTGCGGTGTACCGGAAGAGTAACTCTCCTGCCAGCTGGTATCGCCGACCTGGCGCAGACCCTGCTGATTGTTGAATTTGGCCAGTGCGACTTTACCGAGCGGGGACGATTGACCGTTTGTGTAGCGCGCGAAGATAACGCCCTCGGTGTCGATATCGACACCAGCCAGACGACCGGAGGTAAAGCCATCCTGGCTCAGATTGTTGACCGCGAAAGACGAGCCGTACTGCGTGGTGCCGGCAAACTCCATCGTCAGCGGGGAGATGGGCGCTGCGCCATTGCCGGGATCGTATGCACTGACCGCGGCCGAGGTCGCGGCCGCCCCATTGACCGCTGTCAGCGCACCGCTCTGGTCGAAGTCAAGGGTGAACGGCGTACCCGCGGGCGCTGGCCCAGCCGCGGTTTCAGGAGGGACCTCGGTGCCGTCAACATAGTAATGCTGCTCCCATCGAGTCTGCCCCGAGGGGAGCAGGCCCGACTTGCGGAAATACATGGTCGAGGTGTGCGCATTGCCCAGAGAGTCATAGACCGTGGCCGACGTCGAGCTGTTATAGCTCGCAGGGTTCGCCGGGTTGAATGTCGCAGTCGGCGTCGACTGTGTCGAATCAAGATTGAGCGCCGCCGACACCGAAGAGGTTGCACTGGGTGCGCTTGGTGTGGTCGGCAACTGCAGATCCTCCAACACACCGGTGTTGAAGGTGGTCACGCCACCGACACCGGTAGCGGCACCATAGACCTGCAGACGGTCGTTGGCATGATTGATCACAAAGCCGTCGCGGTCGACGCTGTAGGCGCCGGCGCGTGTATAGGCCTGGGTACCATCGGTGTTCTCCAGCACGAAGAAGCCCTGACCACTGATTGCCAGATCGAGATTGTTCGAGGTGAAGTCGATCGAACCCTGGCCGAACTGCTGTGCGACCTTGGCCACCCTTACCCCCTGACCGGTGGCATTGGAGCTGGTGTCCTGGATGGCACTTGCATAAAGGTCCGCGAACTCGGCACGCGACTCCTTGAAACCATTGGTGGCCGCATTGGCGATGTTATTACCGGTGACCTCCAGATCGGTCGAAGCCGCATTGAGTCCACTGAGAGCGATATTGAAAGGCATGTTGGCTTCTCCGCTTAATAAATCTGTTGTACGTTGTTGAAGGCGATCGGACCCAGGCCCTCGAGATTCAATGTCAGCCCGTTGCTGCCACTGAGATTGACACTCTCGACCTTGGAGAAGATCTTGGTCTGCAGGTCAACGGTGCGATCGTTCTGTATCGCCTCGACCTGGACGTTGTAATGGCCCGGTGCTGCATAGCTGCCGAAATCGGTCATACCGTCCCAGCTGAAGTCCAGGTTGCCCGAGGGTGCAGTACCCATCGGGATCTCGCGCACCAGCTGCCCTACCTGGTCAGTGATACGCACCGTGACCTGGGGACTGCTCTGGCCCAGACTCACCTGACCCCGCACGCTCCCGCCCGGCATCAGGTACCCGGTATCTATGGGCGCCAGGATCTCACGCCCCACCAGCGATCCGGCCTGCAGGGCCTGACCCGAGGTGATGGAACCGGCCAGCGACTCGAAGTTCTGGTTCAACTGCTCCAGGCCGGTCACTGATCCGAATTGTGCGATCTGGCCGAGGAAATCACCGTTCTCCATCGGTTTGAACGGGTCCTGGTTGTTGAGTTGGGTCACCATCAGTTTCAGAAAGGTGTCGAGGCCCAGATCGCTTGCATCATTGGTGGGTCCTGACTGTTGCTTCTGGGTCGACAGGCCCAGGCTGGAGAACAGGTCTGCTTGTGTATTGATTCCGCTCACAACACGTTACCTCCCGAGATTGATGGTGGCACTGAGCATCTGCCGGGTGGCATTCACCACCTCGACATTGTTCTGATAGGCGCGCGAGGCCGAGATCATGTTGGCCATCTCCTCCACCACGCTGACATTGGGCCGGTAGATGTAGCCTTCCTCGTCCGCCATCGCATGTTGTGGCGCATATTCGCGTATCAGCGGGGCCTGACTCTCGACCACCCCGGCCATCTGCACACCAACCGCCGGATTGCGTGTATTGGCCTGATCCAGCAGGGCCTGGAACACCGGCTGGCGGGCCCGATAAGTGTCATCGACGCTACTTGACACGGCGTCGACGTTGGCCAGATTGCTCGCCACCAGGTTCATGCGCAGGTTCTGCGCGTTCATGCCGGAACCGGCGATATCGAAAATCTTGAAACTACTCATGAGCTACGCCCCTTGATGGCGGTCATCAGTCCTTTGATGCGGCCGTCGAGGAAACGCAGGCTGGCCTGGTAGCGCATGGCGTTGGCACTGAACTCGGTCTGTTCACGCTCCGCCTCGACAGTGTTTCCATCCAGCGATGCCTGCTGCGGGACGCGATACGCCATCTGGGTGGAGGCAACGATGCCGGGGTCGTTCTGGATATGGCCCTGGTGCGTGGCCGCGAGACGGACCGGGTTCTGGATCTCCTTGCGCAACATGGCCTGGAAATCGAAGTCGCGTGCCTTGTAGCCCGGGGTGTCGGCATTGGCGAGATTGGAGGCAAGTACTTCAGAGCGCCGGGCGCGCACCCTCAATGCCTCCTCATGGATCCCAAATGCATCATCTAGCTTCATATCTTCAACCTGTGAACCAAGGCTTTGCCTGTTCTACAGCAGAAGACGTGCCAACAAAGGAATATACTATGAATTCAGAGGGTTAAAAAACGCAGGCGGACCTACTGAGGGCCCTTGCGGCAAGCACTTGCCGGGGGCGGCAATACCGCAGCCGATCAGGCGGCAGTCAGGAGCGCACCCGATAGACGAGACCGCCGGCGAGGTTGCGCATCTCGAACAGGTCCTCGTTACCGCTCATGGACTCGGTCGAACCGAGGAACAGGTGCCCCCCGGGGTTCAACGAACGGGCGATACGCGAAATGATGTCCCGTTTGCGCTCCTGCGAAAAATAGATGAGCACGTTGCGGCAGAACACCACGTCAAACCTTCCCAGCGCATCAAAAGGCTCGAGCAGGTTGAAACTGCGAAAGCTTATGCCCCTGCGGTATTGCGGCAGTACCTCGATACAACCGCCATGTTCGCGAAAATAGCGTTGGCGCTGACCGTCACTGAGGCCGCGCGAGGCAGATACGCCACAGTAGCTGGCGCCCTGTGCCTCTGTCAGGGCAGTCGGCGAGATATCGGTACCGACGATCTCGTAACTCAGCGTGCGGCTCAGGCGCCCGTCCTGCATGGCATCCTGAAGGCAGATCGCGGTGGTATAGGCCTCCTGCCCGGTCGATGCTGCAGCAGACCAGATGCGCAGGGGTGCAGCGTTGCGCTCGCCCAGGATGCCGTCGATAAGCACGGAAAAATGTGCGCTGTCACGAAACCAGAACGTCTCGTTGGTCGTCATCGCATCCACCACCGCCGTCTGCAACCGACCGGAGCCCGGCCTCGACAGGGTGGACACCAGTTGCGCATAGCCGGCAAGTTCGAACATCGGTAGCAGACGGCCCAGTCGGCTGGTGACAAGGTATTCCTTGCCCGCCCCCAGACGGATACCCGCCCGCCCTTCGAGGAAATCGTGGATCGATTCATACTCAGCTGGCGTCAGGGTATTGGTCACGCTGCCCTCTGTGAGCCTTGTGCTGTATGGATCTTTATCAGGAAAGCTTCTGGCGTTCTTCAGCATGTTGATGCAGGTGCTCCTGAACCATCATCGCGAGAGTATCCGGCTCCCATTTCGGCAGAAAATCGTTGGCTCCGACCTTTTCAACCATCGCGCTGTTGAAAACACCACTGAGTGAGGTATGCAGAATGACGTGCAGATTGGCAAGTTGCGGGTGCTCACGGATCGACTTGGTCAGCGAGTAGCCGTCCAGACGCGGCATCTCGACATCCGAAATGATCAGCGCCAGCCAGTTCTCGATGTCCTTACCCTCGTCAACCCATGCCAGCAACTGATCGAGCGCCTGCTGGCCGTCGTTGGCGGTGGTGTACTCGACGCCCATCTGCGCCAGCACGCGGGTGACCTGATTGCGGGCCACGCTCGAGTCGTCGACCATCAGTACATGCTGCGGGACCTCGGTAGTGCGCTCCTCGATCACCCCCTCCGAGACGTCCACGTCTCCGCCAACCACCTCCTGCAACACCTTCTCGACGTCGATGATCTGGACCAGTTCATCGTCGACCTGTGTCACGGCAGTCATATAGCTGCCCTGCGCGGCACCCTTGGGCGGTGGCAGGATCTCTTCCCAGTTCATATTGACGATGTGATCCACGGAATCGACCAGGAAACCCTGCACCTTGCAGTTGTACTCGGTGATGATGACGAACTTGTCGCGATGGTCCTCGGTCGGTGTCGCCCCGATCGCCCGCGCCAGGTCCATGATCGCGATGGTCTTGCCACGCATATTGGCGATACCCAGGACCACCGGATGAGACTGCGGGACCGATGTGAGTGGCGGGCACTGAATCACTTCCTGAACCTTGAACACATTGATGCCGAAACGTTGGCGTCCACCGAGTCGAAACAACAGCAACTCGAGTCGATTGTGCCCAGCCAGTTTGGTGCGCATATCGACACCGTCAAGTAACCCTGCCATCTGAATTCTCCGCCTCCGGACCCGCTGATGGTGTGCGTAGCGGCCTGGGAATCGCGAGCTTTAATCAGCGCCCTGGCAAAGGCCGGCACGAACTTTGCTGCATTAACGGACATGAACATGATCAGACGGAAAACCGTCGCGGCGAGCCTGGCATTGCTGATCCAGCCGGTCATCGCAGCCGACTACGACACGCAGTCGCACCAGAGTATCCGCGACGCCGCCGAGCAGCATGCGCTGAGCGAGGCCGAAAGCCTGGACTCCAGGCCGGAGGTGACGGTCGGCGGTCTGGACAGCCGGCTGAAACTGGCCGCATGTGACCAACCGCTGGAAACCTACAATTCGCCGAACGGCCTGAACGGAGGCCGTGGCGTGGTCGGGGTCAGGTGCACCGGCAGTAAACCCTGGAAGATCTACGTCCCGGTCAAGATCGCGCTGATGGAATCCGTGGTGGTCAACCGCCGCCCGCTGGTGCGCGGCCAGGCCCTGCGGGCCGACGATCTTGTGCTCAGTGAGGTGGACGTCTCGGCCGTGCACAAGGCCTATTTCACCCGCATAGAGGACGTTGTCGGCCTGCGCAGCAAGCGTGCCATCGCCAGCGGAAAAACCCTGCATGCCGGCCTGCTGCAGGCCGCAAAATGGGTCAAGCGCGGGAACCAGGTCGAGATAGTTGCCATCAGCGACGGGCTGCAGGTCAGGATGATGGGCAAAGCGCTGGCAGACGGCGGACGCGGCGACCGCGTCAAGGTGAAAAACCTCAACTCCGGCCGTGTGATCACAGGCACCGTGGCGGGTACGGGCGTGATACATATATTCAACTGACGGCCGGCAGGCGCATGGGAATACCGCTGAAACGACTATTTTCGGAACGAAACTCACCACTTACGCCCGCTGAGTAAAGTCCGTCAAAAGTCGGACGATACAGGGGGCGAGAAACAAGTAAAGGTGTGACCGAGATGGCCATCGAAATTAGTGGAAACAATGGACGACCGCCCCAGGAAGTCGCCGAAGCCGGCAAATCCCAGGCAGCAGCCCCCAGTACCAAGCAACCCAAAAGTGCTGCTGTCGGCAGCAGCGGCTCCAATGGCGCAGACCGGCTGAACCTGTCTGATCAGGCAGCACAGCTGCAGGCACTGGAGGCCGAGATCGCCAACCTGCCGGTGGTTGATACTCATCGCGTGCAGGACGTACAGCGGACCCTTGCAACCGGTTCCTACGAAATTCAACCGGCGCGTGTTGCGGACAAAGTGCTGACCTTCGAGGCCGGCCTTGGCAAGGCGTAAAGAGAGATGGAGAGCGCACAGCTCATAAAGGCGTTCACCGCGACCGTGCAGGCGAGCCTGCACGACCTGCGTTCGATCGAGCCCGTGTTGCAACGCGAACAGGCGATACTGACCGGCAAGGACCCGGCACTGCTTGAACAGGTGGTACAGGAAAAACTGGCCCTGCTAAAGCAACTCGAGCACAGTGTTCAGGCGCGTGACCGGCTGCTGAAGGCGGCCGGCCTCGAACCGGGATCGCAAGGCTGCACCAGCCTGGTCGAGACCCTGGGCCAAGCGCAGCTCAGCGCCGACTGGCAGGCATTGACCGCACTGGCGAGGGCCGTGGCAAATCTCAACGACCACAACGGTCAGCTGGCAAACCAGGGCCAGCGAGCCACCCGCACAGCGCTGGGCATTCTCACCGGACGCCCGGAGCGGGAAGATACCTACAGCACACTGCGACGCAAACGTGGTGGCGCAAGCAGCTATACCCTTGGTCGGGTCTGACCAACCTCCCGGTAGCAACGAACCTCAATCACCGACGCTAAGGCCACAGCTGCACCAAGCCCCGATCTTTCAGCCCTACCGGCCACGCTGATTTGCAGGCATTACAGTGTCCGCCGCAACAGGTTAGAATCCCCGGCCTGAACCGTGACGGCGCATCGACCGGGCAAGCGACCCTGGCCGACCACCTCGCGGCCCCATACCCTGCCCTCGTAGCTCAGCTGGATAGAGCGCACCCCTCCTAAGGGTGAAGTCAGAGGTTCGAATCCTCTCGGGGGCACCAAACTTTTCTCCTTCAGCAAGGGTCTCCGAGTTGGAAGTCTGGCAGATCATCGTCCTCTCCCTGGTTGGCATAATGGCCGGCTGGCTCAATGTGATGGCCGGTGGCGGGTCACTGCTGACCGTGCCGATCATGCTCTTCATGGGCATCCCCGCACCGGTTGCCAACGGCACCAACCGGATCGCCATCCTGGCCCAGAACATCACCGCCGTGACCACCTTTCGCAGACGCGGCTTTTCCGATTTCAAGCTCAGCTTCAGCCTGGCCGCAGCCGCCGCGGTGGGGGCGCTAGGCGGCGCGTCGCTGGGCGTTCATCTCGAAGGCGAGTGGTTCGACCGCGTGCTGGCATTGGTGATGGTCGCGGTGATGATCCTGATGGCCACCGGCCACGACAAGGTCAAACCGGTAGGCGGCGAAGCACAACCGAAGAACCTGCTGCTGGGTCACGTCCTGATGGTTGGCGCCGGTTTCTGGGGCGGCTTCATCCAGATCGGTGTCGGCTTCATCCTGATGCCTATCCTGCACCGGGTGATGGGCCTGGACCTGGTGCGGGTGAATATGCACAAGGTTTTCGTGGTCCTGGTCTTCACTATCGTCGCATTGGCGGTGTTCGCCTCGCAGCTGGAACTGCTGTGGTGGACGGGTGCGGCTTTGGCGGTCGGCAACTCGATCGGCGGCTGGCTGGGTGCGCACACCACAGTAAGCCATGGTGAAACCCTGATCCGGCGCGTGCTTTACCTGGCCCTGACCGCCTTTATCATCAAGCTGCTGTTCTTCTGACCAGGCAGAAAACACTGCCGGCGGCGTTGCCGCTACAATCCGCGCTATGCGTGTTTAAGAGGACTCCGGAGTCACTTGTTGAACCTACGCCCCCACCGCCTGGCAGGATTCCGCTCTCGTCTCAAGACTCCGTGGCGCCATGCGGCCTAGCCTGTCCCTGCTACCGCTGAATCTCATGCTGTCGACCTGCCTGCTGGGCGCATGCACCTCAGGCCCCGAAAGACCCGCGCCACCGGTGATCAACACGGACGCCCAGTTCAGTGCACCGTTTCCTGCTGCCGCCATGAGCCCGTCGGCTGGCGGACCCTGGTGGCGGCACGCGGTCACCGAGACAATCTGGCCGCCCCTGGAGCAGGCGTTGTCAGCCAATCCGCAATTGCGCGAGGCTGCGGCCAAAATCGAAGCCGCGCAGGCGCAGTTGTCCCAGGCCGAGGCAGACCGCGGCCCCAGCCTCGTGCTCGGCGCCGACTACCAGGCAAGAAGGGAGTCGGGCGACACACGCAACAGCCGATCGATCGGCGTCGACGGATCGGTACCTGTGGATTTCAGTGGTGCCCTTGCCGACCGCGTGGACGCTACGCGTTTTACGCTGCAGGCAGCGATCGCGGATGCCGACCAGCTACGCTCCGATCTGGCCCGCGACTTTCTGTTTGCCCTGATCGATGGCGCCGAGGCGACGCAACGCATTGCACTGCTGGACCGCCAGATCGAGGTATCCAAGACCCTGCTGCGACTGACCGAGCTGCGTTTCGCCCAGGGTCTCGCATCAATCGTGGACGTGCTGCAACAGCGCGATGATCTCGCCGCCCTGCGTCAACAGATCCCGCTTACCCGCCTCGAGCAAGAGACGGCCGGAAATGCGTTACGCCGGCTCGGTGCAAGGACCCCGGAACAGGCACCCCCACTGACCGTGCAGACCTTGCCTGAGGTGATCGGCGATTTTGCGCCGATACAACCCGTTGACCTGCTCGACAGACGCGGCTCCCTGCGCGCCAGCCGGGCCCGGATCGAGGCCGCGGACGCGCGCTTTGCCGCGGCCCTGGCCGACCGCCTGCCAACCCTGGGGCTATCGAGCGACGTGATCACGCGCGCCATGTCCGGCGACGTGACCACCGCTATTTCAGCGATGATAGCGGCCGCACTGACCCTGTTTGACAGTGGCAGCAAGGTGGCCATCGCCGAGGAGCAAAGGGCCGAACTCGCCGCCGCCGGTGAGCGCTATCTCGCCGATTGGTTTGCAGCCGTGATTGAAGTCGATAACCTGATCCATGCGGAGGCCCGTCTGCGCGAGCGTATCGTGCTGTCTGAGCATCGGCTGAAGACCGTGGATACGTTGCTGACTGCAGCACAGCGACGCTATGAGCGAGGGGTGAGCGATTATCTGCCAGTTCTGGCCGCCCTGCGTAGCCAGCAGCAACAGCAGCGCGACCACCTCGCCCTGCAGGCCGAACTCGCACGGACGCGTGTTCGGCTGCATCGCGCCGTGGGTTAATAGGGCTCGAAGGAAAAGGTATGAATTCGACATTGCTTGCGCGACTGCTGGTATTTGTCCTGGTGGCGGCCGGGTTTGCACTCGGAGTCTGGCAGCTCATGGCAAGTGCACCCGAGAGCAAGCGCGAGCGTCCGCCGGCCGCCATCGCCCTGGTCGATGTGATCCATTCAAAAAGTGCCGATTTCCCGCTCACCCTGGAGGCCGAAGGGACGGTCCTGAGCGCGTTCGAACTGGAGATCCGCCCGCAGGTCGGCGGCAAGATCCTTTCCCTCCACCCCGAATTCGAACCGGGTGGACGCATCCCTGCGGACAGTACCATCCTGCAGATCGAACCGGATGAATACATCCTGGCGGTGAAGGCCGCAGAGGCGGAGATCGCCAAGGCACGCGCCGCAATCACACTCGAGAGAGGGCGCAGGGTAGTCGCGCGCGAAGAACTGGATATCCTGCAGGGTTCGATCGAGGTGGACGCGGACTCAAAGGCACTGGCGCTGCGCAAACCGCAGCTGAGACAGGTGCAAGCAGAGCTGGGGGTTGCGGAGAACAGCCTGCAACGGGCCCAACTTGATCTCAGCCGCACCGAGCTCAGACTGCCCTATGACGTTTTGGTTTTGGAACGGACACGCGTGAGCGGCGAGGTGGTGGCGGCCCGCGAACTGGTAGGTCGGGTCACGCGGGCGGACGAATACTGGGTGGAACTGCGCATCCGTCCTCACCTGTTGAAACGGCTCAGCGCGCGCTCGGCCGAG
>CAZCDY010000025.1:19871-31931 GCA_964497145.1 uncultured Gammaproteobacteria bacterium | reverse complement strand
CACCGTACAGCGTAATGAATGAAGAGAATTGCGCCGTATCGGGCAGGCCGGGGGTTGCGGTGCAATACGGCTCGCGCCTATTGCACCCTACGCGCCACAGGGCGTTATGATCGCAGTGAATTGCGCCGTATCGGATGGGCCAGGGGCTGCGGTGAAATACGGGCATCACTTATTGCGCTTACGCCTGCTTTGTGGGCAGGCCTGCCATCTACCTGATGGCTTGGTCGCGACGTTCAGGTCTCGAGCAGCCGTGGTATGAGTTCGACCAGGTTGCAGGGGCGGGTGCGGTAGTCGAGCTGGTGCGCGATCAGCTTGCTCCAGCCGTCCTTGCAGGCCCCTGACGACCCGGGCAGGCAGAAGATAAAGGTGCCATTCGCCACACCTGCGACTGCGCGCGACTGCATGGTGGAGGTGCCGATCAGGTCGTAGGAGATCACCCGAAACATCTCGCCGAATCCCTCTATGACCTTGTCCAGCAGCGGTCCCACGGCCTCGGGTGTGCCATCGCGTCCGGTCAGGCCGGTGCCGCCGGTGGTGATCACGGCATGCACCTGTGGGTCGGCTATCCAGCGTGAGACCGTGGCACGTATCTGATAGATGTCATCGCGGACGATGCATTGTTCGTGAAGGTGATGCCCGGCCTCCATACTCATGTGTCGCAGCGCGGCACCCGACTTGTCGTCGGCCTCGCTGCGCGTGTCTGAGATCGTCATCAGGGCCAGGTTAAGGGGGATGAATTGGCGCTCTTGGCTCATGTTTCACTCGCTCAAAAAGATTGGATTCCACCGGTGTGGGATGGCGGCGTGCTTAACTGCTCAGGCGCTGTACTCGATGCCGCTGGAGAGCCAGATGCGGCAGGCGCCCTCATCCGACACCATGCAGGGTCCGATCGGCGTGCGTGGTGTGCAGGCCGTACCGTAAAGCTTGCACTGATTTGGATAGACCTTGCCCAGTACGACGCGGGCGCAATCACAGCCGGGCGGCATCTGGCCGGCGCGCTTGCGCTGGGCCTCGCTGTAATCGTCGAAGCGCAGGCCTGCATCGCTTGCGGCAAAGTCAGGATGGATGGCAAAACCCGAGGCAGGGATCTCGCCGATACCACGCCAGTTCGCGTCGGTCACGGACATGGCGGTGCTCAGCTGCTTCCTGGCATCGGGATTGCCGCCTGGTCTCACCACGCCCTGGTAACAGTTGTCCAGAAACGCCTTGCCTTCGATGTGCTGGCGCAGCACGGAGTAGGTTGCGGCCAGCAGGCTCTCGGTGTCGAATCCGGCCACGGCCGTCGGGATTCCATGCGTCTCGGGGACAAAGTGCCACTCCTCGGGTCCCATGACCGTGGCCACGTGCCCGGGGGCGATCAGGCAATCGAAACCGGCATCCTCCGAATCCAGCAGCATGGCCACCGCAGGCCAGGTCAACCGGCCCGAGAGCAGTACCGAGAGATTCTTCGGCACGCCCTCGACCAGCATCGCGGCCACCGGTGCGGTGGTGGTCTCGAATCCGGCGGCAAAGAACACGACCTGCCTGTCCGGATTCTGTGCGGCGATCGCGCGTGCCTCCATCGGAGACGCGATCGGGCGGACATCGGCGCCGGCGGCGCGGGCCTCGGCGAGCGTTCGGATGTCCCCCTTGGGCACATTGACCGGGACCCGCAGCATGTCACCAAAGGCGACCAGTATCACTTTGTCGCGCACGGCGAGCTGAATCGCCTGGTAGATGTCCTCTTCGGGACACACGCACACCGGACAGCCCGGTCCGGGGATGAGTTCAATGTCGGCCGGAAGGGCTGTGCGCATGCCCGACAGAGTCACCGAGCGTTCATGGCCGCCGCACACGTTCATGATCCGTACCTTGTGCTGCAGCGGCAGCGCGGCGATGCGGTCCAGCCAGCGGCGGGATTCAGTCATGGTTGTGATGGTGGTCGTGCCCGTGGCCGTGCAGCCGCTCTCCGTCCGGCTGAATGGCAGGGCGCAGGGTCTCGCCACGCGCCACGCGTTCGACCGCTGCGGCCTGTTCCTGGTGCAGCCAGTCGATCCAGGCCTGCATGCCTTCACCGCTGCGTGCCGAAAGTGTATGCACCGGGGCCGTACTGGCCAGTTCGCGCAGATGCCTTTCGGCCTTCTCCGGTGAGAAATCGTCCAGTACCGCCAACAGGTCTGACTTGCTGACCAGCATCAGGTCGGCCGCACGGAACATGACAGGGTACTTGGCCGGCTTGTCGTCGCCTTCGGTCACTGACAGCAGGGTGATATTGCGATGTTGGCCGAGATCGAAGCTGGCGGGGCAGACCAGGTTGCCGACGTTCTCGATGAACAGGATGTCCACCTTGTCCAGGTCGAGTTCGTGCAGTGCATTGTGGACCATATGCGCATCCAGGTGACAGGCGGTGCCGGTCGTGATCTGCACCGCTTCGACACCCTTGTCGCGGATGCGCTGCGCGTCGTTCTCGGTCTCAAGGTCGCCTTCGACGACGGCCACGCGCAGTTTGCCCGTCAGTGCCGAGATGGTCTCTTCCAGCAGACGTGTCTTGCCCGAGCCGGGCGAGGACATCAGGTTGAGCGCCAGCACGCCATGGCGTTCAAAGTGCTCGCGATTGTGCGCTGCCGTGCGGTCGTTTTCGCTCAACAGACCCTGCAGGACCGAGATCGCCTCCTTGCCAGATTCGGTCTGTGCGAGCTTGCCGTCACCTTCGATCAGGTGGCGGTTGCCGTCTGTAATGTTGCATCCACAGGTATCACACATTCGGGCTTCCTCAGGCGTTCTGCCGCCTTTCCAGTTCGACGCTCATGAGCAGCATTTCATCCCCACTCAGAAGCTGGGTTCGATAATCACCGCAGGCGCCACACAACAGCCGGTTGGCGGTCGCTTCCGACTCCTCGCCGCAACTCAGACATCTCACGCTGACCGGCTGCTGCTCGATCGCCAGATCTGCATTTTCCGCGGCTGTGCCTGCGGCGGCGATCGGGAAGGCGTCCTTGAGCAGTTGCGCCTCGACGCCCGACAGGGGCCCGATACTGAGCACGATTCGGGTGATGCGCTCGGCGTTCTCTCGCTGCGCAATCTGCTCCACCTGGCTCATCAGGCCCTGGCAGACCGCCAGTTCATGCATGCTGGCCGCTCTCCGCCGCCAGCATCTCATCGTAGATCTCCCAGGCCGTGGCCGCCTCTTCGGGTGACACTTTCTGGATCGCATAGCCAACGTGCACGACGACAAAGTCACCCTCCTGCAGGGGCTCGTGCTGCAGCATGAACAGGCTGACATCGCGTCCCACGCCTTTCGCCTCGCAGCGTGCGTTGAAGCCGTCGATCTGTTTGATTTGCATCGGGATGCCAAGACACATGATCTGTTACTTTAGCCTCTCAGTTAACATCGTTTATCCAGGGTAATCTCGTCCATGCGCACCACGCTTATCCTCGGCATCGGCAATAATCTTCTCACCGACGAAGGGGTCGGGGTCCACGTCGTCCGTCACCTCGAGGAGCACCATGAAGCAGAGCCTGGTGTCACCTACCTCGACGGTGGAACCCTCAGTTTCACCCTGGCCGGGCCTATTGCCGAGCACGACAACCTCATTGTCGTCGACGCGGCCCGCTTTGGCGAACCGGCGGGTACCGTCCGCTGCCTCGAAGGCGCCGAGATGGACCGCTATCTGACCGGCAACAGGGCCAGCGTGCACGAAGTGGGGCTGATGGATCTGTTCGATATCTCGCGTCTTTCAGGCACATTTCCCGAGCATCGTGCGCTGATCGGGGTGGAACCGGAATCCATCGACTGGGGCGAGTTCCCAAGTGCCAAGGTGGCTCCTGCGGTCGCCCAAGTTGCCACAATGGCACTCGAGCTGGCCCAGCGCTGGCGTCATTAATTATCCACTAATATACTATTAATGCGCTTGATCCAGATCATGCGGCCGAGCTGACGCGGCTGCGGTCTGGCCTGGCATGCAAAACGAGGTGAAGGATATGAGTGGCTTGGATTCGATTCCGGTGGTGGTCGAGGGCGATCTGGGTACGGATGTGCGCACCCAGAATCTCAAACCCCTGATGCTGCAGATTGAACAGGCGCTGCAGGATCTGCTGGATGCCGGCTCTGCCACCGTCATCGATCTGGCGGCGATGCCTTTCAGTAGCCAGGATGAAGAGGACCTGCGGCAGCTGCTGGGGCATGGCGAGGTCAGCGCCACCCTCGATGTATTTGGTCAGACCCTGATCCAGGAGACGGCTTTGCCCGGTGTCTGGCTGGTCGAGCACAAGGACGGCGAGGAGCGCCGGCTGACCCTGCACCTTGAGATCAATCGGGTGCCTTCAATCCTGGTTACGCCGGTTGAGGATATCGCCGAAGGCCTGGCCGCTTTGAAGGGTGAAGACGAGCCGCCGGAACCGGCGCCGGACAAATAGTTTCGAAGTCTATTCCGGGTATAAAACAACGCGGCATTTTTCCGGCATCCAGCAGAAAAAGCCGAAAATGACCAGGCAATAGAGATATAAGTGCTTGTTTATATAGGAAAATTAAAGGATTGCAAGAGGGTTAACTGGGTTTTCTTATACCTGGATCAAACAATACGGAACTAACCGGGCCGCTAGCGACTCATCGCCCCCCCAGGTGCTGCTAGATTTTAACTTAAGGGTAGGACTGGTTTTGGTGTGCGCGAGAAATAGGGGGGTGCGCGATGAGAATGGAAGAGTTGGAGGGCCGGAGTGCCACTCCTGGGCCTCAGGAACATGCAGTAATCGAGGTTGAGGGCCGCTATATTCGGATTGACGGCGAGGGGTACCTGGTCGAACCGGACGACTGGACGGCTGCCGTCACAGAACATATGGCCGAGGTCGACGGGCTCGAATTGGTGGACGACCATTGGTTGCTGATCGACTTTCTGAATCGCTTCTTCAAGGAATTTCGGGTTGCGCCTGAATTACCGGTACTGGCGCGCAATCTCTGCAAAGATCAGCACGATTGCCGCTGGACGCGCCGTTACATAAAGCAACTATTCCCGAACGGTGCCAAAACCGCATGTCGTTATGCAGGTTTGCCCGCCCCGGTCGGCAGGAGTTGCGGCTGAACAGGGGCCAGGTGCTGTGACCCGGTTATGCCGGGGGCGGCAAACGCCGCTGGTGAAAAACTGATAGCGCAGGGGGTCTGCTGCTCCTCTGCGCTTGGCCGTGCGCTGCAATGGTGCACGGTAGAACGACAAAAAAACGCAAAACGACCGAATTTGGTTCAAGCTTTCTCTATAAGCGCCGCCACAGATAGTAACTTAAGCAGAAACTGATATGCGTCAGAAAAACGATCTGGCCTGCGCGCTATTATGTCGCGCATGGGCTAACGCCCGCATCCCAGCATTTTTGGAGCAGTAACGTGTCTGGTTTGGACGCAATTGACGTTAAAGTCGGGGGGCTTTCGGTGCCTTCGACGGATAACGTGTTGTCACTGTTGCAAGAGATCCGCCACGCGTTTCAACAGCTCGTATCAAGCGGCCAACCCACGACAAGTAATCTGTCGTCCATGCCGCTTTCCCGACACGACCGCAACCGGCTTTTCGAGACCCTGGGTGAAGGCGAGGTCCAGGGCAGGGGCGATGCATTCAGACCCACGTCCATCCGCGAAACAGCCTTCCCCGGCGTCTGGTCAGTACCGCACATGAATCTGCACGGAGCGGAGCTTTCGGCCCTCGTCGAGATTGCCCGTCTGCCTTCTGCGCTGATTACCCCCGAGCGGGATCTGGAGGATTTCGCGGCCGCGCTCGAGCACCGGCTTACCGCATAAGGATAGGCAGGATGCGATTGAACAAAGAACACCAAGCCGCTTTGAAGCAGGAGTAAGTAAAGGTGGATGATCTAACCCTCAGTGAACGCTTGCGGCAACGTGGCGTCTCACGCCGTGGCTTCATGAAGTTCTGTGCCGCTACGGCATCGATGATGGCCCTGTCGCCGATGATGATCCCAAAGGTTGCAGCGGCACTCGAAAAGGCGCGAAGGCCCTCGGTGATCTGGCTCTCCTTTCAGGAGTGCACGGGCTGTACGGAATCTCTGACCCGCAGTCATGCCCCGACGATCGAAGGTCTGATCTTCGACCATATCTCGCTCGACTATCATCACACGCTGCAGGCCGCGTCCGGTGACGCTGCCGAACATGCCCGCGATGAAGCCATGAAACAGAGCTGGGGCGAGTACATACTGTTCGTTGACGGCTCGATTCCCCTAGGTGAAAACGGCAACTTCTCCGCCATTGCCGGGATCAGCAATCTCGAGATGTTGAAAGAGGTGGCTGAAGGCGCTGCGGCGATCGTCTCGGTAGGCACCTGTGCGGCCTTCGGCGGCCTGCCGATGGCCAACCCGAACCCGACGGGCGCGGTGTCGGTCGCAGACATTATCAAGGACAAGCCGATCGTCAACGTCCCGGGCTGCCCGCCCATCCCGACGGTGATTACCGGGGTGCTGGCCCATTTTCTGACCTTCGGTCGCTTGCCCGAACTCGATCACCTGAATCGTCCCATGGTGTTCTTTGGTCAGAACATCCATGACCGTTGCTACCGCCGCCCGTTTTATGAGCGCGGCCAGTTCGCCGAGACTTTCGATGACGAGGGTGCGCGCAAGGGCTGGTGTCTGTTCAAGCTGGGTTGCAAGGGCCCGACCACCTACAACGCCTGTGCAACCGCGAGATGGAATGGAGGGACCAGCTGGCCGATCGAAGCGGGCCACGGTTGTATCGGTTGTTCGGAGCCGAACTTCTGGGATGCCGGTGGCTTCTACCGGGCCCTGTCGCTGCCACATACGGATGTCGGTGAGACCATACTGACCGCCGGTGCGGCCGGTATCGCGGTCGGTGCCGCGGCAGCCGTTCTGAACCGTAAAACCAAGTCGGATGCGGTAAACAACCGCGAGACCATCACCATCAAAGATCTTGAGAAGGAGTCTTAAACCATGGATGCCAATGAGCTACTCGCCTGGGCTCGGGGTCCGGGGTTCGATATTGCACTGATCATCTTCGTTGCCGGCATGTTGCTGCGCCTGCTGGAGATACTGGCTCTGGGCAAGAAACCCGACCTGTCTCCACCGCGGGGCAGCGGCCCCAAGGGCGGCATCGAAACCGTGTTTACCCGCATGCTGCCGCGCAAGACGATTTTCGACAAGGAGCCCCTGCGCATCATCAATGGTTACGTGCTGCATATCGGATTCTTCATCGTTCTGTTCATGTACGGCCCGCACATCGTGCTGTTCGAATCCTTTCTCGGTTTCGGCTGGCCGGCACTGCCGTCGGGCGTGATCGATGCGGTGGGTGCCATTACGATCATCTCGCTGTTCGCGGCGTTGGTATTTCGTCTCAACAACAAGGTGCTGCGCTTCCTCAGTTCGAAGGATGACTACATCGCCTGGGCAGTGACGCTGCTGCCGTTGTTGACCGGATACATGGCCTACAATCATCTGGTTGCTTCCTACACGATGATGCTCGCACTGCACCTGCTCAGCGTGGAGTTGCTGCTGGTCGTGGCACCGTTCACCAAGTTAACCCATATGTTCAGTTTCGCCATGGCCCGCTGGTACCAGGGGTACCAGGCCGGTCGTAGAGGAGTGGAATCATGAGTGCGCCCTCTGTTGAGAAAGGTATCCAGGCGATCAAGGCGCAGATCGATGCGCCGGTAGCGAGTTTCTTCAGTGCCTGCGTGCACTGCGGTCTGTGTGCCGAGGCTTGCCTGTTCTTCACCGAGACCGAGGATCCCAGGTATACACCCATCAACAAGGTCGAACCCATGCGCCGGATCTGGGAGCGTGAATACACCCTGTTCGGTAAGGCCAAGGCGGCTCTCGGTCTGTCGAAACAGGTCGATGAAGAGACCTTCGCCGAGTGGGAAACGCTGGTCTATGACGGTTGCTCGCTGTGCGGGCGTTGTTCGCTGGTCTGCCCGGTGGGCAATGACATTTCCGGGATGATCCGCAAGATCCGTGAAGGCTTTGCCGCTGCCGGACATGCCCCTGAAGGCCTGATCGGTGCCAGTACGCGTGCGGTAGAGATCGGCAGCCCGATGGGTGTCAAGCTGCCGGCTGTGCAGGCACAGATCAAGCACCTGCGGAAGAACACCGGGCTGGATGTGCCGATCGATGCCAAGGGTGCGGAGTACCTGGTACTGCTGTCATCCATGGAGATCATGAACTTCCCGGAATACCTGGAGGCGATCGCACGGATCATGTATCAGGCGGGCAAGACCTGGACGATTGCGTCCAAGGCCTTTGAGGCGACCAACAGTGGTGTCCAGATAGGGGTTTCCGATATCGCCAAGCTGCTGGTCAGCCGGGTAGTCGACGCCGCCGATGAACTGGGTGTGAAGACCGTGATCAGCCCTGAGTGCGGCCACGCATTCACGGCCATCCGCTGGGACGGCGCGAACCTTATCGGTCGCCCCTATGGCTTCGAGGTGAAGCACATACTCGAGGTCCTGGATGAGTTCGTCAGTCAGGGGCTGATCAAGACCGAGGGTAAGGAGGATGCGAAGCTCACCTACCACGACCCCTGCCAGATCGCGCGCAAGGGTGGAGTGGTGCAACAGCCGCGCAACCTGTTGAACAAGATCGCTACCAATTTTGTCGAGATGGAAGACAGTGGCGTGATGAACTGGTGCTGCAGCGGGGGTGGTGGCGTGAGTGCCAACGAGCGTGCAGACGAGCTCAAGCTGACGGCGTTCAATCGCAAGAAGGCGCAGCTGCAGGCGCTCGGGGTGGATACCCTGGTCACAGCCTGTGCCAACTGCCGACTGACGCTCGAGGAAGGGCTCGAAGAGAACGAGATGGATCTTCCGGTGGTCGGTCTGACCGAGATGCTGGCCGAGTATCTTGTTGAAGACAAGCCCATCGAAGAAGCGAAGGAGGAGGCGTGATGAGCATCAGCAATGACAAAGAGTTTCGTGATGCCCTGGGCGGCCTCGGATTGGCGCAACAGCGCGAGGTCGGCGCCCTGTTCGTGGAGAGTGTCCTATCGCTCAGCAGCGATCCGCGGGTCGCGCAGGCACTGGCGGCCGCCAGAGACACCGATGTTGCCGAGGATGTCATGAATCTGGCCCGTCACAGCATCAAGGCCGCCGCGCTGCATGCGCACACGCGGTGTGGGGCCGACGGTGAATGGAACGACCAGGCGGGCTATTTCGTGGCCCGGGCCGCCGAGGCCTGTGTGGAACCCGAGGGCCGGTCGCTGGGCAAAGGACCGGCCTGGAAAGCGGCGATGAGCGCACGAATGGCGCGTACCTGTCTGGCGGCCGAAGGCGATGAAGATTCGCACGACAGCGAGAGCCAGGCGCAATATCAAATCTTGACCAGTTATCTGGATGCATGAGGAATAAGTCATGAGTGAACGCGTCGTCGTCGACCCCATCACACGTATCGAGGGGCATCTGCGCATCGAGGCTCAGATGAACGGCAACCAGATCGAGTCTGCCTATTCCTCGGGTACCATGGTGCGGGGACTTGAGCTCATCATGCGTGGCCGTGATCCACGAGACGCCTGGGCCTTTGCGCAGCGTATCTGCGGGGTCTGCACCCTGGTGCACGGGATCGCCTCGGTACGCTCGGTGGAGGATGCGCTGGATTACGAGATCCCGGCCAATGCACAGCTGATCCGCAATCTGATGATCGCGGCCCAGTATGTACACGACCATGTGATGCACTTCTATCATCTGCATGCCCTGGACTGGGTGGACGTGGTGTCGGCACTCAGCGCCGATCCGAAGGCGACTTCCGAGCTCGCGCAGAGCCTTTCCAGCTGGCCCAAGTCCTCGCCGGGTTTTTTCGCCGACATGAAGAAGAAGCTCAAGACCTTCGTTGAAGCCGGTCAACTGGGCATCTTCGCCAAGGCCTATTGGGGGCATCCGGCCTACAAGTTGCCAGCCGAAGCCAACCTGATGGCGGTCGCGCACTACATAGAGGCGCTGGAATGGCAGCGCGACGTCGTCAAGCTGCATGCCGTATTTGGTGGCAAGAACCCGCATCCGATGTTTCTCGTCGGAGGTACGCCGAACCCCATCGACCTCGAATCCGATTCGGCGGTGAATGCGAAGAAACTGGCACTGGTGCAGTCGATCATCGACAAGATGCGCGTGTTCGTCGACCAGGTCTACGTGCCGGATACGCTGGCAGTCGCCGGTTTTTACCCCGAGTGGTTCAATCGCGGTGAGGGTCTGGGCAACTTCCTGGTGTTCGGCGACTTCCCCTCGGCCGAACCGGGTTCAAACCTGCGCGACCCGATGAGCTGGTGGATTCCACCGGGGGCAATACTCGGGCGCAACCTGGACGAGATCCATGAAGTGGACCTGCGTGCCGATGCTGAGGTGCAGGAGTTTGTCTCGCACAGCTGGTATGAATACGGGGATGGCAAAGACGCCGGTCTGCACCCCTGGGAGGGGGAGACCAAGTTCGACTACAAGGGCCGTGGTGGACCGGATACCCCGTACACGCACTTGAATGTCGAGGACGGTTATTCCTGGATGAAGTCGCCGCGATGGAAAGGCCATGCGATGGAGGTCGGTCCGCTGGCTCGCGTCCTGCTGCTTTATGCGAAGGGTGACGAGGCCACTCGCGCTCTGGTTGATTCGACCCTCAGCACGCTGGGTGCGGACAAGCGCGCGTTGTTCTCGACCCTGGGGCGCACTGCAGCGCGCACGCTCGAGACCAAGCTGATTGCCGACAAGATGCAGACCTGGATGGATTCCTTGACGGCCAATATCAAGGCCGGCAACACCCGCACCTTCAACGAAAAGCAGTGGGATCCGTCGAGCTGGCCGAAAGAGGCCCGGGGGGTCGGCTTCATGGAGGCACCACGTGGCGGCCTCGCACATTACATCGTGATCAAGGACCAGAAGATCGATAATTATCAGGCCGTGGTGCCGTCGACCTGGAACGCCGGTCCGCGTGATCCGGAGAACAAGGCCGGCGCCTACGAGGCGGCGTTGCAGGACAATCACGAACTGCACGACCCCAAGCAACCGGTCGAGATCCTGCGAACCATTCACAGTTTCGATCCCTGCATTGCGTGTGCAGTGCATCTTACGGATGAGGACGGGGACGAGATGCTCCAGGTCAAGATCAAGTGATCTGAACCGGGTCCCAGGCCGCCACCGCATTTTCAGTTACGGTGGCGGCTTTTCTTTTGCCCCAGTGTTGCAGCCACTATAGTTGAGGCTGGTTCAGCCTCTGCCGGAGGATCCCTTGCAAGACAGTCATATCAGCCTGGCCCATGGCAACGGCGGGCGCCTGATGCGCGAACTGATCAAGGACATCTTTGCGCGCCACCTGGGTTCGGACCAACTTGACGTCCAGGTCGACGCGGCACGTATCGCACTTCCACCCGGCCGCCAGTTGATGACGACCGATGGGTTTACGGTTCAACCGCTCGAGTTTCCCGGTGGCGATATCGGGACCCTCGCAGTTCACGGAACCTGCAATGACCTGGCGGTATCAGGCGCCACACCCTGTTTCCTGACCCTCAACGCCTTTATGGAGGAAGGGCTCGAAGTGGCCTTGCTCGATCGCCTGGTGGCTTCGATTGCACGTGCTGCGAAGGAGACCGGGGTCGCGGTCGTGGCCGGGGACACCAAGGTGTTGCGGCGCGGTGAGGGTGGTGGATTGTATCTGGCGACCACCGGTGTCGGCGTTGCCCCCGATAATCTCGAGCTTTCGATGGAACAGGTCCGACCGGGCGACAGGATCCTGGTAAGTGGCCCGGTCGGAGATCACGGTATCGCGGTGATGCTGGCGCGCGAGGAATTCGGCATGCGGGGTGACCTTCAATCGGATGCGGCCAGTGTATTGCCTTTGACCCGGGCCGCCGCTCAGATCCAGGGGCTGCGGTTTATGCGTGACCCCACTCGCGGCGGTCTGGCTACCGTGATGCATGAACTGATGCATGTGACCGGTCTGCAGGTGCGTCTGCAGCAGATGGATATTCCGGTGCATGATGCGGTGAATTCGGTGTGTGAGATGCTCGGCTACGATCCCTTGTACCTTGCCTGCGAGGGGAGAGTGGTTGCGGTCGTGCAGGCGGACGCAGCGGATGATCTGCTCTCAGTCTGGCAGAAGCTG
>CAZCDY010000025.1:12558-19861 GCA_964497145.1 uncultured Gammaproteobacteria bacterium | reverse complement strand
CACGTCGGCATCCGCGGAGAGGCGGCCTGCGTCGGTGAATTGGTCGAAGGGCGTGAGCGAGTGGTCCTGGTCACCGAGCTTGGCGGTGAACGCATACTCGAGGAACTGGAGGACGATCCACTGCCGCGGATCTGTTGACCGCCTTTGCGCGTTTACTCCGTGTCATCGCTTCGGTGGATTGCGCTGGCGCTAATCCACCCTGCGCATCGCGTCTCCATCCCGCGTAGGGCAATGATTGGAGGGAATTGCGCCGCATGCGATGAACCGGTGGTTGCGGTGCGATACAGCGATCGTCTATCGCACCTTGCGGCCTGTATGTCTCGGTGAGCGAGCATTGCAAAATAAAAAAGGGGCCCCGAAAGGGCCCCTCAGACTTTGCATCGGAAAGCTTCAGTTGGAGATCAACCCCAGCTGTCGCTCTTGATGTTCTCGAACCAACTGTATGCGTAGTCGACTTCGCGTGCACGCATCTCGGGGCTGCTGTCCTTCGGCGTCAGGCCGCCGGAGCCTTTGACCTTGCTCAGCTTGCCCTCTTTCAGGTCGTAGACCATGGCGACCGAGATCGCGTCGTTCGGACCGACGATCGAGTAGCAGGTATTGACCAGTGAAGGATCGCCAGGCTGTTCGCCGTTCAGCAGGGCCACGATCGCAGCAGCACAAGTCTTGCCTTCCGAGTTCGCGGCATAACCGGATTTCGGCAGCGGTGCCGCGATTGAAGCATCACCAATGACGTGGATGTTCTTCTGCACGGTCGATTCGAAGGAACGGCCGTCGATCGGGCACCAGCCCGTGTCATCGGTCAGGCCTGCCTTGAAGGCGATCGCGCCAGCCTGCTGGGCAGGGATGATGTTGGCCACGGCAACCTTATGCGCGGTATCACCGACATACATGGTATTGGAACTGGCATCGACACGATCCACTTTGCCGCCGGCCGAAGCACCGACCCACTCGATGTGGTTCGGGAAGTGCCTCGCAAAGGCCTGCTTGAACAGCCCCATCTTGGAGAACTTGTCCTTGCTGTCCAGGATCAGCACCTTCGACTTGGGCTTGTGCTTTTGCAGATACATTGCGATCTGAGCTGCACGTTCGTACGGCCCGGGCGGGCAACGGAAGGGGTTCGGCGGAGCCGCAATCGCGACAACACCACCGTCTTCCATGGCCTCAAGCTGCTTGCGCAGGATCACGGTCTGCTCGCCTGCCTTCCAGGCGTGCGGCATCGTGTCCATTGCGGCCTTGTCATAGCCTTCGACGTTGTCCTTGAACGAGATGCCCGGTGCCACGATGCAGCGGTCATAGGCGAAGGTCTGGCCGCCGGCCGTCATTACCTTCATGCCGGCAGCGTCGATCTCGGTGACCGTGTCGTGGACCACGTCGATGCCATGCTTCTTGAGGCCGTCATAGGTGACGGTGATCGTTTCCATCTTGCGATGGCCTGACAGAACCTCGTTACTCAGGAAGCAGGTGTAGTACTTCTCGTTGGGCTCGATCAGTGTGACCTCGATCGAGGGATCCGCCATGCGAATGTACTTGGCAGCGGTACCGCCACCGACGCCACCACCGACCACGACGACCTTCTTGCTCGCTGCACCGACGATTGCGGGGAAGCCAAGGGCGCTGACGGCAGCGATGCCACCAGCGGCCTGGATGAATTTTCTACGTGTGAAATTTGCCATTGTTGTATTCCCCCTGATTACTTCTGGCTGGCGAAGAAGTGCAGAACAGACTCGATTTCATCGTCGTTCAGTTTCTCGACCTGCTTTTTCATCTTTTTCGGCATCTCGCGATGACCGCTTTGGAAGTCGGCCATGGAGAACTGCATCCACGGGAGCCACTGCCCGGCCAGGATACCGGCATCATCGTCCGGCAGGGCGCCGTTATCGTCATGACACTTGGCACAGCCCTTGTCATAGATTGCGGCACCGGCCTTTGCCTTGGCGGCATCGTGCGGCACGTTGGCCTTGTAGACCGGCATTTTGGCAAAGAAGGCGCCCATCTGTTCGATCTGCTCGTCCGTATAGCCCTTGGCGATACGGTCCATGATGGTTGCCGGGCGAGTGCCTTCCGTGAAGCCTTTCATCGAATCTGTGAAGTAGACCTCGGACATCCCGGCGAGGTTCGGCGAGGCGGGGCCTACGCTTTGGCCGTGCGTACCGTGGCACCCGGCACAGGTGTTGGCCATTGCACTGGCACTGGGTCCGGCAAGCACCTGGGTGGTGCCGACCATGAAGACAGAACCGATCAGCGCGACAAGCGCTTTTCTGTTGCAGCCCATAATTCCTCCTGGTTTCTCTTTGTGTTGGAAGGGGTTTCTCGTAATCGGCCCTAGTGGCCGGGTCTTGTTTCTTATTCAGAACGGATCAATCTATATGACGCACGTCCGACAGTATTTGATGCAGATCAATTTGTGAAGGCCTGAAACAGACCGCCGCCACCGGGTTTGCCGCCGAGTCTGGCGTAATAGACAGCCAATTCGTTGATTTCATCACGGGTCAGCTGTTTGGCGATGATGCGCATCCGGCTGTAGATGTCATTGGACCGATTGTCTTTGGCATAGTCCTTCATGGTGTTGACAAAGTATTGGACATTCTGCCCCGCAATCGACGGCACATCAATGATTGCACCCTCGCCACGGGCACCGTGGCAGGAGGCACAGGGCTGGATCAGGCGGGTCTTGTCACCCCTGAATACCAGTCTGATGGTGTCCTCGCTGACCGTTTCATCTTCATCCACCTCCACCTTTGGTATCGGTTGCTTCGCATACCAGACCGCCAGGGCCGCCAGCTGTTCGTCGGTCAGGCGCTTGACCGCTTCCTGCATCTTGCGGTCCTTACGGCTGCCGTCCTTGTAGTCACGCAGTTGTTTGAAGGTGTAAGTGGCCAGTTGTCCGGCCAGGGTAGGGTGCTTCTCCCGGTCCGGCTCGGCACCCTTTTCACCGTGACAATCGGCGCAGGCGTTGACATCCTCGGTCTCGACCAACTCGATCTCGGAACCGATTTTTGCATCTCCCTTTCTGACCAGGCTGTGGGTCTCCACAGTCCAGGCAACGTTGGATGAGGGCGCCGCCTGGGCCAGACCGAAAGGCAGGAGCGCGGAAATTAATATGGCGATGTTACGCGTCTTCATGTTTCTCAGTACCCCCATGGCATCGAGCCGGGTGCGTCCATAATCAGCAACTGGGCAATCGGTATGCCATAGGCGACAACCATCCAGACGGCGATAATGCCGTTCCATAGTGCGAAGCCGTTCATCGGCTTTGGCACGCTCATTGGCGGGTAGATCGCGACAGCCCAGTCTCCGTGCGTGTCTTCGTGCTGCCTCCTGGTCAGGTGCGACAGCAGCAGGTTGAGGACAAACAACAGGGCGGAGACCATCAGAATCCCGCCGCCGACGATCATCGCCAACTCATGTGGATCCCACTGTTGGACCAGGGGGGAATCGTAAGGTGTGGAGGAAATCCTGCGTGGCTGGCCAAGCAGACCCAGCACATGCCAGGGCATGGTCAGGACCAGCATGCCGATCGTCCACAGCCACAGCTGCAGCACTGCCATGCCGCGGGAGGCAAGCGGGCGCCCCGTCAACTTTGGCCAAAGATGGTATGCAACGGCCAGGTACATGATGATCGTGGTACCGCCAAAGATCAGATGGAAGTGGCCGGTGACCCACTGCGTATTGTGCACCAGCGAGTTCATCTGGTAGCTGGCATTGATCATGCCGCCAAAACCGCCGGCGATGAGCATGAACAGGGCGAGCATCCCAGCGACCACCATGGGCTCTTTCCAATCCAGCGCGCCAATCCAGCCGAACAGCCCTTTGCCACCGCGCAGGCGGCCGGCGCCTTCGAGCGACGCCAATACCGTGAAACCGGTCAGCAGGGTGGGGATGGCCACGCCAAAGGTGCCCAGCATATGCAGGAATTTGAATCCTGCAGACTGCTGCGGATCCATGTACAGATGGTGGAAACCGATCGGTACGCTGATGACCAGCAGCATGATAAAGGCGATACGCCCCATCTCATCGCTGAACAGTCGACCGCCCGCTAATTTGGGCAAAATGGTGTACATGGCGATATAGGCCGGGAACAGCCAGAAATAGACGATGGCATGCAGGGTCCAGGAGAACAATGTGCGTGCCAGGCCGGGATCGATGGTATCCATGATGCCGAGCGACCAGGGGATCAGCTGGAACAGCATCTCGATGCCTACGCCGGCACTCGTCCACAGCCACATGATCGCATTGGCCGTGGTGCCGTACATCGCGAGCGGCACCACCTTGCCAGGGTTGTCGCGCTTCCACACGACCACCGACATGATCATCTCCAGACACCAGAGCCAGGAACCGACGACCAACAGGGTGGCGCCGATGTAAAAGGCCGGATGCGCCTTGAGTGGTGGGTAGAAGGTATACAGAACCGAGGCCTGACCAGTCAGCAGCGGTATGGCCGCCATCACGGTGCCGCTCAGGGCGACCACGAACGCCGCCCAGGCCAGTCCTGTGTTCCACAGTGGACGCCTCAAGGCAGAGGTAGCGGTATAGTAGCCGAATCCCATGATGAAGAAGGTGGTGAGCACGAAGCCCATCAAGACACCGTGGGTGGACACCGATGCAAAATAGAGTTCGTGTGATTCGATCTCCGGGAACAGGCCGCTGCGGTTCATGACCTGGTAAAGACCAAGAATGATCGCGACGAAGAATGCGGCGAATGCGACCCAGAGATTCGCGACCGCCACCGATTTGGATTTGTCGTGCATATTGTTTTCCCGATTATGTTGTAGCTAAGCCAACTAGCCTTTGGGAACGACTTTCAGCTTGGACCACATGTAGTCATGTCCGAGACCGCAGTATTCGTTGCACAGGAATTGCGATTCGCCTTCACGTGAGAACTGCGTGGTCACCTCGGATATGTAACCGGGAATCACCATGGTGCTCATGTTGGTGAAGGGCACGTGTACACCGTGCACGACGTCGGGACTGGTCATCCGGAAGGTCACTGGCGTATCTGCCGGTACCTCCACCATCTGCGGATAGAAGGAATAACGTGCGGCCACCATGCGCACGGTGATCGAACCGTCCGGGTTGGTTGTTGCGCCCAGATTGTCTTCGGCAAATTCGCCGGACAGGTGCAGTGTCTTGGGATCGATGGTTTCGACATTGCTCGGTGGGTGCATGTTCATTACCACCGCGGCATAGGTCATCGAGCCGATCATGACGACGGTCATGAAGGCGACGACATACATCCATTTTTTCTCAAGCGGATCAATATGCATGGTGAATTCCTTTCGCTAGGCCACCGGGCCGTGCGACATAAACAGGCCGAAGAAGAAATAGAGCCAGCCCGCCAGCATGGCGATGCCGATTGCGAGTATCAGTGCCCACGTGCCTCTGGGCGGCGCTTCCAGGATGCGTCTCTGCTCGTCTTCCGACAGCTCGTTCATTAACATATCTCCATAATACAATTGCTTAATAGGCGTTCTTTGGGTTGTTTCTTAAGCTGGACCGACTGATTGAACCCTGTATATGTCCCGCCTGGCTCGCTTTTCTTTACCTGGTCGGAGGACAGGTGGTCCCCTTGGTTGCACGCCATCTATTGATACCGGTCAAGGTCAGGTGCGGGTGAAAGATATACTCAAGCGCGGATTTTTTGAAGGCTTATTTTTATTATAAGTGATTGGTTATGAACGAATTAACCTGCATCATGGTGTCTGGTCCGGGACGTGACCAGATCCAAGGGGCGACAAAACACGTACGATCCGTATCAGCTCCATTTCAGGGCGGGCGCGTTCCCGGGCTGTGGCCAGTCAGATTGCTGGCGCGCAAGCGCAGTGCATTGGCCACCACCAGCAACGAACTGAGCGACATGCCGATCGCCGCTCCCCAAGGCGCGATCAAGCCCATTGCGGCTGCTGGAACCGCCAGAAAGTTATAACTGGCAGCCCAGATCAGGTTTTGGTGGATGATGCGGCGCGTTTTCTCGGCCAGGCCCCGCATCTCGCCGACTACACCGAGTTCAGTGCCCAGGATCAGCAGGCCGCTGTTGACCTGCGCCAGTTCGGTGGCATGGGTGAAAGATACCGAGACATCGGCGGAGGCAAGCGTCGGCGCGTCATTGATGCCGTCGCCGACCATGGCAACGTGTTCTCCTCTGGCCTGGCGTTTTTTAATCCAGTGGAGTTTATCTGCGGGTTTGAGATCGCCCAGTGCCTCGTCAAACCCGAGTCCCGCTGCCAAGCGGTCAACGCTATCCTGATTGTCGCCGCTCAGCAGGGCGATATGCCTCACGCGGTGATTGCGCAGGGTCTGAATCAGTGCGGCGGCACCGGGGCGGATACGATCGCGCAGGGCGAACAGCGCGCCTGTGCCGCGCTCGTTACCCAGTGCGATAATGATATGTCCGGTGCTGCGCAGTGCCGACAAGCGGTCCTCCCGGTCGCCCTGGGTCGATGTGGACAGAACGAAATCGGGTTTGCCGATCTTCCAGTTCTCCCCCCCAATGCTGCCGGAAATCCCCTCGCCGACATGATTCTGCAATGCCTCGGCGTTGAGGCTCATGCCGTCATGAGCCAACCGAAATGCCTTGCCGATCGGGTGTTCGGATTGTGTCTCCAGGGCCGCAGCGATGGCGCTGGCCCGTTCGGGATCCATATCGCCAAAGGTATCGATGTGCTCGAGTTGGAGTTCGCCAGCGGTGAGGGTGCCGGTTTTGTCAAAGGCAAAGGTGTCGCATTGTGCGAGCAACTCGATGGCGTCGCTGCGTACGGTCAGCATGCCACTGTCGGCGGATCGGCCCACGGCAATTGCGGCCGCGACCGGCGTTGCCAGGGCGAGTGCGCAGGGGCAGGTGACGATCAGCACCGCGACCGTATTGGGCAGGGCCGCCGCTGGGTCGAGCCACAGCCAGGTGCCTGCCGTTATCATCGCTATGATCAGCACTGCGCCGACAAACCAGGTCGCGGCGTGCTGGGCGAGGATGGCATAGCGTGGCGCATCACGCATGCCGCGGGCGAGCAGGCGCTGTATCTCGGCGACCGTGGAGTCGGCGCTGTCTTTTTCAATCTCGATCACCACGCTCTGATCTACGTTGCAGCTGCCGCCTAGCACGGATTCGCCCGGTGCACGCGAGACCGGCATGGGTTCGCCGGTCAACAGCGATTCGTCAAAGCTGCTGTGACCTTCCCGCAACTGCCCGTCGGTGGGGACAATTTCGCCCGGGCGAACCCGGACCAGGTCGCCGGGCGCCAGGTCGGTGATCAGTACCGCGCGTTCGCGGTTTTCCTCTATAAGGTTCGCCAGGCGTGGCATGATCCTG
>CAZCDY010000025.1:2501-12548 GCA_964497145.1 uncultured Gammaproteobacteria bacterium | reverse complement strand
AAGGCCGTCGAGACGCTGACCGAGGATACTGAAACGCAGCTTCGTGCGGCGCTAAAGGTTGTCGCCGATGCGGAGGCGGCGGCCCGCGCGGACTGCCCTGATTGTCCCCTTGTGCTGATCGGTTTCTCGCAAGGGGCGTGCCTCGTCATCGAACATCTGATGCGTGGCGGCCGCGCGAATGCGGCCGCGCAGCTCGATGCGTCTGGCCAGCAGCACCAGGAAGATGAACATGGCGATCGAGTCGTAATAGACCTCGCCGGTTTGTGTCCATGTCGTGTGTATGCTGCCCAGATAGGCCACACTCAGGCCAAGTACGATCGGTACATCCATACCCAGGCGGCGGTTTCGCAGGTCGCGCCAGGCGCCGATGAAGAATTCCTGGCCGGGATAGGCGAGCAGGGCCGTCGTGGCGAACAGGCTGGTCCAGCGGCCGATGATGACCCAAAGCCCCAGTTCTCCGGTCTCGTCACCGTAGCCCATGACGTAACCGGCGATCGCAAAGTTCATCACCATCATGCCGATGATGCCGGCAAACAGGAGGCGTTCGGTGCTGCGTTTTTGCTGCAGGGCGTTGAGTTCCTCGCGCTTGGTTGCGTCGTAGGGATGGGCCACATAGCCGATATTGAGAATGCTCTCGAGGATCTCGCTGAGTTTGATGCGCGTGGGATCCCATCGGACCCGGGCATGGTGGCTGGCGTAGTCGAGATCGACATCGATCACGCCGTCAAGGCCGCGCAGGACACGCTCGTTCAGCCAGAGGCAGGCAGCGCAGCGGATGTTTTCCAGAAGCAGGGAGGCCTCTCGGGTGTCCTCCTTGCCGCGTACGAAGGAATTCTGCACGTCGGGGTGGTCGTAAAAGCCCAGTTTGCGCACGATCTCGGGCACGACATCCGCGGTGATCGCCTTTTCTCGGCGGTGTTCGTAGTATTCCTCGAGGCCCGATGCCGCGATGCTCCGTGCCACGGCCAGGCAGCCGTTGCAGCAGAAGGCACGCTCCCTGCCGAGGATCTGTAGCCGGTCGTTAAAGTTCGGGTCCAGCGGGAGCCCGCAGTGGAAACAGTTGTCATCCACCAGTGCGGCGCTGTCGGCGCGGACTTTGCCGGGACTCGGGTCAGGCTTGTCCGTGCGATGGGTGGCTGGGGTTTGGGTCAATGTCTGTGCAGGCCTGTTATCTGGCGACCGTTTCCCTAGTTAAGCCACAGTTGGATGGAATTTTCCAACATGCAATGCATCCGCGGTCGCATACAGGCGAAATGTGCCGGCATGGAGCCTGGGGATAAAAACTGGGAGAATGCGGCGGGTGGAACCAGCGTTGCGCCAAACATAAATCAATTGAAAAGGCGTGGTCGTCGGTAGAATCAGAAAGTTCGGTGAGCGCTGCCGCAATCCGGCATTTGGTCAAACAGAGGATACAGGGGGTGGAGATGAAGAAACTGATGAGAACGCTGGTAATTGGTTTCGTGGCTTCGGTTGCCATGATTCAGATAGCTTATGCGGACCCGGCTGGCCAACAGTCCGCGATGCCACAGATGCTGTTGGAGATCTCCAGTCCGCTGGGGTTCGATGAGACCCTGGCACGCATCGAGGCAAACGCAAAAGAGCTGGGCTGGAAGGTGCCGAAGAAATGGAAGGTGAATTTTCGCGGCAACATGAAGCGGGCGACGGGCAAGGACATCGGGCCGAACAGGGTGCTCAAGATGTGCGAGCCGAATGCAGCGGTTGAGTTACTGCTCAAGGATGAGTACAAGATGTTGACCGCCATGATGCCTTGCACCATTGCGGTTTACGTAAAATCGGATGGAAAAACATACGTTTCCATGATGAACCTCGAGCTGATGGGCAAGATGTACGGGGGTGACGTCGAGACAATGGCGATCAAGCTGGCGCCCCAGATGGAACAGATGCTCACGTTCGATTGACCGATGGTGGCGGGGTCGGCGCTGCCGACCCCGGACACCGGCAGGGATGAACCCGATGGCGGATCTTAGCGGCCTCAATCTTTTGCGCAACGACCCGGACGTGGCCGCTCGGCTGATCGCCGAGGCCGAGGCGGGCGATATGGATGCACAGTACGCGGCCGGCCTGGTCTATGCGGAGGGCCGTGGCGTGGAACCTGACCTGGTGCAAGCGTACTTCTGGCTGACCCGGGCGGTGCAGCAGGGCGACGGCGATGCCGAGAAGTTGCGTCGATACGTGGCTTCGCAGATGAGCGGGACGGAGTTTGCGGATGCCAAAAGGCTGGTTCGCCTCGCGGGCCAGGCAGCGATGCAGGCCGATTTTTCGCCGCAGGGCGGACGCAGACACTGACGGCGGTCCCCTGAGTGCCCGTGTGCGCTCAAATACTTTGACCAGAAACGGGATTCTGTTAGACTCCGTGCGCTGTCAATAAGGCTGTGAAGTCTTGGGGGCAGAGGCGGTTCAGACAGGGGCCGCGTCCTGGAAAGCCCCGTTGACGGGGTTTTTTTGTATCGGAAAGCGTCAAACGCTCGGCGTTTGGTGCGAATGATCAGGAATGGGCCTAAGGCCCATTTTTTGTTTTTGGGATTATGCACAAGGCACCGCCCAATCTGACGGAACTGGTTCGTGGCGCTGTGGAGGCGCTCGGATACGAACTTGTGGGTGCCGAACTGCTGTCGCGACCCAAGGCGGGGCACTTGCTGCGGATCTATATAGACAGCGAGGGTGGGGTAGGCCTGACCGATTGTGAAAAAGCCAGTCACCAGGTGAGTGGTGTGCTCGAGGTGGAAGATCCGATTAAGGGCGATTATGCGCTCGAGGTGTCTTCTCCAGGATTGGATCGGCCTTTGTTCGAAAAGGCGCATTTCGAGCAGTTTGCGGGTCATGTGGCCCGGGTGAAATTGAACGTGGCGTTGGAAGGCAGAAGCAACTACAAAGGCACCATCATCGAGGTCGATGGTGACGATGTGGTGCTGCAGGTGGAAGGGGAGCCGGTCAGGCTCCCGTTTGCACAGTTGTCTTCGGCGCGGCTGGTACCTCAGTTTTAGGTGGAAGGCGGAACGATGAACAAAGAAATCTTGCTCGTTGTTGATGCGGTGTCAAACGAAAAGGGCGTCGACAAAGAAATCATCTTCGAGGCGATAGAGGCAGCCCTGGCATCGGCGACGCGGAAGAAAAACGGCGGCGAGATCGAGGTGCGGGTCGCCATCGACCGTGAGACCGGCGACTACGAGACATTTCGGCGCTGGCTGGTGGTCGACGATGCCGAGACCCCGGTGCTCGAGAATCCGATCGCCGAGATCACCTTGTCTGCAGCGCGTGCCGAAGAGCCGGACAGGGATGTACAACCCGGGGACTTTATCGAGGATGATATCGATTCGATCAGCTTTGGCCGGATCGCCGCGCAGACTGCGAAGCAGGTCATCGTTCAGAAAGTGCGCGAAGCCGAGCGTGCAAAGGTTGTCGAAGCCTTCAATGATCGGGTCGGCGAGTTGATTACGGGTATCGTCAAGCGTGCAGATCGTGGCTCGATCGTGCTCGATCTGGGCAACAATGCCGAGGCTCTGGTACCCAAAAGCGAGGTGATTCCGAAAGAGGCCGCGCGTGCCGGTGACCGCCTGCGTGGTTATCTGTACGACGTGCGCTCCGAGCAGCGCGGTCCGCAGCTTTTTGTCTCCCGAACCTCACCGCATCTTCTGATCGAGCTGTTCAAGCTTGAAGTGCCGGAGGTCGGAGAAAATCTCATCGAGATCGTGGGTGCCGCGCGCGACCCCGGCTTGCGCGCCAAGATCGCTGTGCGTGCGCATGATCCGCGGATAGACCCGGTGGGTGCCTGCGTCGGTATGCGCGGTTCACGGGTGCAGGCGGTTTCGAATGAGCTGGGTGGTGAGCGTGTTGACATCATCCTGTGGGATGACAATGCCGCACAGTTCGTCATCAATGCGATGTCGCCTGCGGACGTCACCTCGATCGTGGTCGATGAAGATGCGCACAGCATGGACATCGCGGTGAAGGATGAAAATCTCTCGCAGGCGATTGGTCGTGGCGGACAGAATGTGCGTCTGGCCAGCCAGCTGACCGGCTGGGAGCTCAATGTCATGAGCGAAGAACAGGCGGCCGAAAAGAGTGAGGCCGAGGCGCAGAGTCATGTCGAACACTTTATGGAGCAGCTCGACGTCGATGAAGAGGTGGCCGCAATCCTGGTCCAGGAAGGTTTCACCAATATCGAGGAGATCGCCTACGTCGACGACGCCGAGATGGCGGCGATCGAGGAATTCGATCAGGAGATAATCGAGGAGCTGCGCAATCGTGCCAAGGATGCGTTGCTGACCCGTGCGATCGCAAAGGAAGAGGTACTCGGGGACGTAGAGCCGGCAGAGGACCTGTTGTCGATGGAAGGCATGGATCGCAAGCTGGCCTTTGAGCTGGCATCGCGCGGGGTTGTATGCATGGAAGACCTTGCGGAGCAGTCGATTGACGAATTGCTCGAGATAGATGGGATGGATGAGGAGCGCGCCGGTCAGTTGATCATGACCGCACGCGCACCCTGGTTCGAAGAGAGTGCCGAGTAAAGGGGATCGAAAATGAGTGAAGTCACGGTCAGCCAACTCGCCTCCGATGTTGGGATACCGGTCGATCGGCTGCTGAAGCAGCTGAGCGAGGCCGGTGTTTCCAAACAGAGTGCGGAAGACAATATTACCGAGCAGGAGAAAATGGACCTGCTCAATCACCTGCGTCGCAGTCATGGCAAGAAAGAGAGCGCGGGTGGCTCTGGTGTGCGCAAGATTGCGCTCAAGCGTAAAACCACAACGGAGTTGCATCAGCCTGCGAGTGGTCGGGTGACGGCGCGCAGCCCGGCGGCGCGCGCGGCCAAAACGGTCAGCGTCGAGGTGCGCCGCAAGCGCGCCGTGACCAAACCGCTGGGTGACGATGAGGTGAAGCAGCAGGAGTTGTTGCGCCAGGCCGAGGAGGCCAAAAAGGCCCTCGCGGAGCAGGCGGAGCAGCGCCGAAAGGTAGAAGAAGAGGCCGATGCGCGGCGCCGTGCCGAGGAGGCTCGCCGTGAAGCCGAGGACGATGCGAAGCGAAAGGCCGAGGAGTCTCAGCTCGCAGCGGAGGAAGAACTGCGCCGTCAGGCCGAAGAGCAGGCCCGCCTCGAGGCTGCGGCCCTGCAGCCGGCAGAACCGGCGCAGCCGCCGCCGTCGGAGCCGGTCAAGGCTGCCGACAGGCCGGCGAAGAAGGCCAAGCGCGGCCGTGACGAGGAATCTGAGCGTGGCCGTCACGGGCGGCGCGAACTCCATGTGGCTACCGGCAAGCGCGGCCAGCGTCAGGGAAAGGGTGGCCGGAAGGCGGGCCGGCGTGTGGCGGCGGCGGCCAGCGGCGATTCTCAGCACGGCTTCCAGCGGCCCACCGCGCCGGTGATCAAAGAGGTGCCGATTCCGGAAAGCATTTCGGTCGGTGACCTTGCCCAGCGCATGTCGATCAAGGCCGGTGAAGTCATCAAGGCCCTCATGAAGATGGGCATGATGGTAACCATCAATCAGGTGCTCGATCAGGAAACGGCGATGCTGTTGGTCGAGGAGTTGGGACATACCGCCGTGGTGCAAAAGGAGGAGGACGTCGAGGAAGAGATCCTGACCGCCTCGGAAGAAGAACAGGAAGGCGAGCTGATGCCGCGTGCGCCCGTGGTGACCATCATGGGCCACGTTGACCACGGCAAGACCTCGTTGCTCGACCATATCCGTGCCACCCGCGTGGCGGCAGGCGAGGCCGGCGGGATCACCCAGCACATCGGTGCGTATCATGTCGAGACCAATCAAGGCATGATTTCGTTTCTCGATACACCGGGCCACGCTGCGTTTTCCGCCATGCGGGCACGCGGTGCGCAGGCGACTGATATCGTCATCCTGGTGGTTGCCGCAGACGACGGTGTGATGCCGCAGACCAAAGAGGCTATCCAGCATTCGCGTGCGGCGGGGGTGCCGATTGTGGTCGCGGTCAACAAGATGGATAAACCCGAAGCCAATCCCGACCGCGTCATGCAGGAGCTGGTGGCCGAAGAGGTTGTACCCGAAGCATGGGGTGGTGACGTCCAGTTCATTCAGGTTTCGGCCAAGACCGGTGAAGGCATCGACAAGCTGTTGGAAGCGGTGCTGCTGCAGTCAGAGGTGCTCGAGCTGAATGCCGTGCGTGACGGTCTTGCGCGCGGAATCATTGTTGAATCCAGCCTCGACAAGGGGCGTGGCCCGGTTGCGACCGTATTGGTTCAATCGGGGACCCTGAAGCGTGGCGACGCCGTGGTTTCGGGTACGGAATTCGGCCGTGTGCGAGCGATGTTCGATGAGAACGGCCGCTCGGTGAAAGAAGCGGGTCCTTCCATTCCGGTGCAGGTGCTCGGCCTGTCTGCCGCGCCTTCTGCAGGTGACGACCTGGTTGCCCTGGCCGATGAGCGCAAAGCGCGCGAGGTGGCCGAGTTGCGTCGTGTCCGCCACCGTGATTCGCGCCTTGCCGAACAGAAGGCCGCCAAGCTCGATCAGCTGTTCTCCCAGATGGGCGAAGGAGAGGTTTCCTATGTCAACCTGATCGTCAAGGCTGACGTCCAGGGCTCTGTCGAGGCACTGCGTGAGTCTTTGCTGAAGATCGAGACGGATGAAGCCAAGGTGCGCGTTGTTGCATCTGGGGTGGGGGGAATCACCGAGTCGGATGCCAACCTTGCTGCCACCTCTAATGCCGTCGTCATTGGATTCAATGTCCGCGCCGATGCCACCGCGCGTCGGGTAATCGAAGAGCATGGGCTGGATCTGCGCTATTACAGCATCATCTACGAGGTCATCGACGACGTTAAAAAGGCCATATCGGGCCTGTTGTCCCCGGTGATCAAGGAAGAGATCATCGGTCTGGCCGAGGTCAAGGACGTGTTCCGCTCGTCCAAGCTCGGTGCCATTGCCGGTTGTATCGTGGTGGAGGGCGCCGTCAAACGGCACAACCCGATCAGGGTTTTGCGGGACAATGTGGTCATCTACGAGGGTGAGCTGGAATCGCTGCGTCGTTTCAAGGACGACGTCAACGAGGTCAAGGCGGGTGTCGAATGCGGTATCGGCGTCAAGAACTACAATGACGTGAAACCGGGTGACCACATCGAAGTCTTTGAGCGCATCGAAATTGCGCGCGAACTCTGACAGGTAAAGGCAGGGGCTCGGGCAGATGCAGGAATTCGGTCGCGAAGAACGCGTCGGTGCGGAGATTCACCGCGAACTCGCGCTGTTGTTGCGGGACGAAGCGCGCGATCCCCGGCTTGCCCAGGTGACGATCCAGGAAGTCCGTGCGGTACGTGATCTGTCTCATGCGAAGGTGTATTTCACCTTGATGGACGCGACAAAGGCCAAGGAGACAGAGGCTGCGCTGAACAAGGCGGCCGCTTTCCTGCGCCGGCGCCTGGCAGAAAATATGTCCTTGCGAATCGTTCCGCGTCTGGCATTCGTGTACGACAAGTCGATTGAAACTGGCACGCGTCTCTCCTCATTGATCGACCAGGCTGTCGCCAAAGACGAAAGGCGCGGGGACTGAAGATGGGTCGACGTGGCCGTGCGCGTGGTCGTCCGATCAGCGGAATCCTGTTGCTGGACAAGCCGCTGGGTTTGAGCTCGAACCATGCCCTGCAAAGGGTCAAGCGACTGTACGATGCGCGCAAGGCCGGGCATACGGGCAGTCTCGATCCGCTTGCGGACGGTATGCTGCCGATCTGTTTCGGCGATGCCACCAAGTTGTCAGCATTTCTGCTCGACGCCGACAAATATTACTGGTTCCGGGTCAAGCTGGGCGAGACGACGGTAACCGGGGATACCGAGGGTGAGATAAGCCGGACGCGCCCGGTGGAAGGCATCACTGTTGCGCAGATTGAGCAGGTGTTGCCCCGATTCCTCGGCGAAATCGAACAACTGCCGCCCATGTATTCGGCACTGAAGCACAAAGGAAAACGCCTGTATGAGCTGGCCCGAGAGGGTGTCGAGGTGGAGCGGGAGCCGCGCACGGTGTCGATTCGTGGACTCGAGCTGGGGGAGGTGAATCTGCCCGAATTCGAACTGCGGGTGCACTGTTCCAAAGGCACCTATGTGCGCACGCTGGCCGAGGATATCGGCGAAGCGCTGGGCTGTGGGGCGCATGTCACGGCATTGCGGCGAACCGGCGTCGGTCCCTATACCGGCTTTACCATGTACACAATGGACGTACTGGAGAAGGCCGCCGAGCAGGGGCAGGCAGCGATCGATGAACTGCTGCTGCCGATCGATACCGCGCTGTCTGACTGGCCCGAGGTGCGGGTAAATGCCGACACGGCGTTCTACCTCAAACAGGGTCAGGCGGTGCTGGTCCCCAAGGCGCCAACCGAGGGTTGGGTGCGAATCTATCAGGGCGATGAGTTTCTCGCCGTGGGGCAGGTACAGGATGATGGGCGCATCGCGCCCAAACGTCTGATGACCGGAGGCTGACAGCCGGTCCGAATTGAGAGAGAATACGCGACCTTAATTTCTGCGGGGCCGATGTCGGCCCCGTTGTTTCAACCGCCGAAGCCGCCTGGACTCATTGTTGGGGGCTTCTCGAAGGCAAAATGACAGGAGAAATGTCATGACAATGAGCGCAGAGCAGAAACAGTCAATCGTCGATGAATACGGCAAGGACTCGAAAGACACGGGTTCCACCGAGGTGCAGATCGCATTGCTGACCGCCCGCATTTCCGATCTGACCCCGCATTTCCAGTCTCATAAGAAAGATCATCATTCCCGTCAGGGACTGGTGCGCCTGGTCAACCAGCGCCGCAAACTTCTCGACTACCTGAAGTCGAAGAACGTTGAGCGTTACCGCGAGCTTATCTCCCGTCTGGGCCTGCGTCGCTAAGCGATCGTCTACAAAAGGTTTGAGGATTTCCAAGTGAACCCGATTAAGAAAACATTTCAATACGGCGAACACACAGTCACGCTGGAGACCGGCGAGATCGCCCGTCAGGCCGATGCTGCCGTTATCGTCAACATGGCCGATACCGTGGTGCTGGTTACCGTGGTCTACGACAAGAACCCCGACAGCGGCCGAGATTTCTTTCCGCTGACAGTCGATTATCAGGAAAAGACCTATGCGGCAGGCAAGATTCCCGGTGGCTTCTTTCGTCGTGAAGGGCGTCCTGCCGAGAAGGAAATCCTTACCTGCCGCCTGATCGATCGCCCGATCAGACCGCTGTTCCCCAAGAACTTCAGGGCCGAAACCCAGATCATCTGTACCGTCAAGTCGCTGAATCCCGCGGTTGATCCGGAGATTCCAGCACTGATCGGAACCTCGGCCGCTTTGGCTATCTCCGGTGCCCCTTTCCAGGGTCCGATCGGTGCAGCCCGCGTCGGTTACAAGGATGGCAGCTACATCCTCAACGGCCGGACAGGTCTGGAAGAGAGTGATCTGGATCTGGTTGTCGCCGGTACCGAGAATGCGGTGTTGATGGTTGAGTCCGAGGCAAATCAGCTCTCTGAAGAGGTCATGCTGGGCGCGGTTCTGTTCGGTCACGAACAGATGCAGACCGTAATCAATGCCATCAGGGAACTGGCTGCCGAGGTCAATAAGCCGATCTTCGAGATGCCCGAAATCGTCGAGAATCAGGAACTGAAGGCCGCTGTTGAGGCTGCCTGTGGCGATGCCATGCGCAGTGCCTACACCATTGCCGACAAGATGGACCGTTACGCCGCCACGGATGCGGCTGCTGCGGCTGCGAAGGCGCAGTTGTGCGGTGGCGATGAGCCTGCCTTCGACGAAGGTGAGGTGGCAGGTGCGATCGACAAGCTGAAGAAAACCATCGTGCGTGGTCGCATCATTGCGGGCGAGCCCCGTATCGACGGTCGTGATACCAAGACAGTCCGCCCGATCACCATCCGTACCGGTGTGTTGCCGCGGACCCATGGTTCGGCATTGTTCACGCGTGGTGAGACCCAGGCGCTGGTGATCACGACGCTTGGCACCGAACGTGATTCGCAGATTATCGATGCGCTGGAAGGTTCATACAAAGAACCCTTCATGCTGCATTACAACTTCCCTCCGTTCTGCGTGGGCGAGTTG
>CAZCDY010000025.1:0-2491 GCA_964497145.1 uncultured Gammaproteobacteria bacterium | reverse complement strand
CGTGAGATCGGTCATGGTCGTCTCGCCAAGCGCGGTGTGCTTGCCTGTATGCCGGATCTTACGGACTTCCCGTATTCCATTCGGGTCGTGTCCGAGATCACCGAATCCAATGGTTCCTCTTCGATGGCCTCCGTCTGCGGTACCAGCCTGTCGTTGATGGATGCCGGTGTGCCGGTCAAGTCTCCGGTAGCCGGTGTTGCCATGGGCCTGATCAAGGAAGGTGATGACTTTGCGGTGCTCACCGATATTCTGGGTGACGAAGATCACCTCGGTGATATGGACTTCAAGGTCGCCGGTACGGTCGACGGGATCAATGCCCTGCAGATGGACATCAAGATCGACGGCATCACCCGGGAGATCATGGAAGTTGCGCTGGGTCAGGCCAAAGATGGCCGTCTGCACATCCTCGAAGAGATGAACAAGGCGATCAATGCGCCGCGTGAGCATATGTCTGAGCACGCCCCGCGCATCGTGACCTTCAAGATCAATCCGGACAAGATCCGCGATGTTATCGGCAAGGGCGGCGCAACCATCCGCTCGATCACCGAAGAGACGGGTGCCACTGTCGATATCAGTGACGACGGAACGGTAAAGATCTTCTCGGTCGACAAACTCGCCGGCGACGACGCACGCAAGCGCGTCGAGCTGATCACGGCTGACGTGGAGGTAGGCACGATCTACGAAGGTCGGGTAGCACGTCTGATGGACTTTGGTGCCTTTGTCACTATCCTGCCCGGCAAGGACGGACTGGTGCATATCAGTCAGATCTGTGAAGAGCGTGTCGAAAAGGTCAGTGACAAGCTGTCTGAAGGTGACGTCGTCAAGGTCAAGGTCCTTGAGGTCGACAAGCAGGGACGTATCCGTCTCAGCATGAAGGCGGTGAACGAGGGCGCTGAAGCCTGATCGATCAGTTTGATCGTGTGAAAAAAGGGGCCTTCATGGCCCCTTTTTTATTGTTTCGGAACAAAACCAAAAACACATCCCATTGAGCGCAAACACCAGAGACCGGTACCGACTGAGGTCAGCTAGGCGATATTGTGTGTTTGCAGCGGATATCCATGCTCGCGATAAAAGCGAAAACGCTCCCGCCCCGCGGCTTTCACCGCATCATCATGATCGACACATTCGATCAGGCGTTCGAATCGACTGAAGAATATCGGCACCTCGGACGCGAGGTTGATCAACACCTGGTGTTCAGATTCATCCGAACTGCCGTCGCCGATCAGGATCGGGTTGATTTTCGGTTCATCTGCGCCGAGCAGACCATGCGGGATGAAACTCTGCTCCCAAAGGGTCCAGAACAGGGTGTCGATGTGCTTCGATTCGGCAGCAATCGGTGTGTGGACCAGCACCCGGCGGCCGGTGCGGCGGGCCTTCTCCGCAATTCGGCAGGCCAGCTGATAACGATCACCCGCGGCGTTTGCATCGAGAATGTAAAAGTCGACCTTTGTCACTGCAGGGGCCTTTGGCGGCTTACATGCTCGCCTTGCTACGTCGCAGCAGAAACTCGGTGAGCAGCGGAACGGGACGACCCGTTGCGCCCTTGTTGGTGCCCGAATTCCAGGCCGTACCGGCGATATCCAGATGTGCCCATTTGAACGACTTGGTAAAGCGTGACAGGAAGCAGGCGGCGGTAATGGCCCCCGCACCCTTTCCGCCGATGTTTGCCATGTCGGCAAAGTTGCTGTCGAGCTGGCTCTGGTACTCGTCCCATAACGGCAGGCGCCAGGCAGGGTCGCCACATTCAGTGCCTGCCTCCAAGAGTTCCTCCGCGAGTTTGTTGTCGTTCGCCAACAGCCCGCTTGCCTTATCCCCCAAGGCCACAATACAGGCGCCGGTGAGTGTCGCAATATCGACTACGGCCGCCGGGTCGAAGCGTTCGGTATAGGTCAGTGCATCGCACAGGATCAGCCGGCCCTCGGCGTCGGTGTTCAGGATCTCGATGGTTTGGCCGGACATCGAGGTGACAATGTCTCCCGGTTTGTTGGCATCGCCATCCGGCAGATTCTCCGAGCTTGGGACCACCCCGACCACATTGAGCGGAAGGTCGAGTTCCACACAGGCGGCGATGGTGCCCAGTACACTGGCGCCGCCGCACATGTCATATTTCATCTCGTCCATGTTGGCCGACGGTTTGATCGATATACCGCCGGCATCGAAGGTGAGGCCCTTGCCGACCAGGGCGATCGGTTTGGCCCCGGCTTTGCCGCCCTTGTACTCGAGCACGATCAACTTGGCTGGCTGGCGGCTGCCACGCGAAACAGAGAGCAGCGAGCCCATCCCCAGTTTGTTCATCTGGGCTTCACTTAATACGGATACCTTCAGCTTGCGCCTGCCCCGACCCAGTGTCTGTGCCTGTTCGGCGAGATAACTCGGTGTGCAGATGTTGCCCGGCAGGTTGGCGAGATCCTTGGCAAGCCGGCTGCCGATCCCGATGGCACGGCCGTGTTCGGCGTCGCGCTTGCCTGCATTCTGCTGCGCACGCGACTGT
>CAZCDY010000024.1:4188-32116 GCA_964497145.1 uncultured Gammaproteobacteria bacterium | reverse complement strand
CGTTCTGCTCCTGCGGGCGTTTTTGGTCGAACCGTTTCGCATCCCTTCAGGATCCATGATGCCGACCCTGCTGGTCGGCGACTTCATCCTGGTCAACAAGTTTACCTACGGTATCCGTATCCCGGTGATCAAGACCAAGTTGATCGATATGAATGAGCCGCAGCGGGGCGATATCGTTGTCTTCCGTTGGCCGGTCAACCCCCGCCTGGATTACATCAAGCGGGTGGTCGGCCTTCCCGGCGACCGGGTTCGCTACCAGAACAAGACGCTGTTCATCAATGACCAACCCATGCAGATCGATGCGGTAGGGCCCTATCAGCCCGAGGGGTCCGGCATGCGGGCGCTGGGCTCGATCGAGGGCATGGAAAAGCTGGGTGATGTCGAACACGCGGTACTGGTCAGCCCGGTGGCCCCGGATTTCAGCAGCGGCTGCCGGTTTCTGGAATACCGTGAAGTCACGGTCCCCGAAGGCCATTACCTGATGGTCGGGGACAACCGGGACGACAGCAATGACGGTCGCTGCTGGGGCTTCGTCCCCGAACAGAACCTGGTCGGCAAGGCATTCTTCATCTGGATGAGTTGGGACTGGAAGCGTCCGGGATTCATTGCGTTCGACCGGATCGGCAGCATCGGCGGCTGACAGCGGCAACGCTTTTCAAGGCAGCCCCGGGTTCTGCCGCTATATTGGATACCCTTGGAATTGGATTAGGCTTATGAAACCGAATCTTATGGTTAAAAGACAGAACGGCATGACCATGATGTCCTGGCTGATAGTGCTCGCCATCCTGGTCTTCTTCATCTTGATCGGCATCAAAATGATACCGACCTATATCGAAAACTATTCGATCAGGCAGGTTCTCATCAACATGGAAAACGACCGCAAGGTGCGTACCATGTCAGCTGGCGAGATGAAAAAATCCTTCCTCAAACGCCTGAAAATCAACAGCGTCTACGAATTTGATCGTAAAGCGATCCAGATCAAGAAGGAAAAATTCGGTACCAGATTTGCCGTGGATTATGAGATCCGCAAGCCGGTTGCCGGTAATGTTTCCATCGTAATGGCATTCTCAGAGTCGGCGCTGATCGAGAAGCAATGAGGCGATTGCAGCAGCGAATCGGCTATCAGTTTCTGCAACCCGAACTGCTCGAACGTGCCCTGTCGCATCGCAGCGTGGGGGCGAGGAACAACGAACGGCTAGAATTCCTGGGTGACGCCATACTGGGTTTCGAGGTCGCCGATCACCTATACCACCGGGTCGACGATGCCGATGAGGGACAGCTCAGCCGGATGCGGGCACACCTGGTCAAACGGGAGACACTGGCGGAGATCGCGCGTGAACTCCAGTTGGGCGACATCCTGAATCTCGGTGCCGGCGAATTGCGCAGTGGTGGTCAGACCCGTAACTCGATTCTCGCGGATGCGGTCGAGGCAGTCATCGCAGCGGTCTATCTTGATGGCGGCATCGACGAGGCGCGTGCCCTGGTGCGCCGTCTGCTCGGTGATCGCCTGGCCGAGCCGACGGCGGAGACCCGTCGCAAGGACCCCAAGACAAGGCTGCAGGAGCACCTGCAGTCGATGGGCAAGTCCCTGCCGAAGTACGATGTGGTCAGTACCAGCGGGGATCAGCATGAACAGGTCTTCCGGGTTGTCTGCTCGACGGGGCTGGTGGATGACACCCAGGGCGAGGGCAGCAGCCGGCGCAGGGCCGAACAGCTTGCGGCGGACCGCATGTTGCAACTTCTGGAGAAGTGAGAAAAGTGAGCTATCGCAGCGGATATGCCGTACTGGTCGGGCGCCCGAATGTGGGCAAATCGACCCTGTTGAATCGACTGCTGGGACAAAAGCTCGCGATCACGTCGCACAAGCCGCAAACGACCCGACATCGGATTCTGGGCATCAGATCCCAGGACGAAGGGCAGATCGTGTTTGTCGACACGCCGGGGATTCACGACCGTGGCGACAAGGCGATGAACTTTTACCTCAATCGGACCGCTCACACGGCACTTCAGGATGTTGATCTCGTGATTTTTGTGGTTCAGGCACTGGCCTGGACCGAGGAAGATGAGCGTGTACTCGATGCCATCGTACGTGCCGGCATTCCGGCCATAGCTGCAGTCAACAAGGTGGACCTGGTCCCGAAGAAAGACGAGCTGCTTCCGTTTATACAGAACCTGGCCGAGCGGCATACGTTCGTCGAATTGATACCGGTTTCGGCACGTGATGGCGACAATGCGGAAGCGCTTGCAGAATCGGTATTAAGCCGTCTGCCCGAGGGCGAGGCCATTTTTCCGGATGACCAGATCAGCGACCGGTCGGAACGCTTTTTTGCTGCCGAACTTCTGCGCGAGCAGTTGATTCGGCGCTACCACCAGGAGTTACCCTATGCGGTGACTGTCGAGATCGAGCAATTCGAGGAAGACAACGGTCGCTACAATATCGGTGCCGTTATCTGGGTGGAGCGCGACAGTCAGCGCGTTATCCTGCTCGGCAAAGGTGGCCTGGCAATGAAGGAGACCGCCACCGCGGCACGCAAGGAAATGATGGATTTCTTTCAGACCCGGGTACACCTGGAGGTCTGGATCAAGGTGAAGAAAAGCTGGTCCAGCGATGAAGCCAGCCTGGTTAAACTGGGTTACACGGACTGATTGATTGGATGCACAGACCTTGCAGGCTGCCTATGTTCTGCATACCCGGCGTTATGGTGATAGCAGCCTGATTGCCGACCTGCTGACGCGCGACCAGGGGCGTCTGGCCTGTATCGCCAAGGGGGCACTGCGCGCGCGGCGGCGAGAAACCCGGATCCAATCGTTCCAACCTCTCCTGGTCGAGCTGCGGGGGCGTGGCGAGGTGCTCACGCTGACGGCGGTCGAATCAGGTTCTGCTCCGCTGCGGCTCGACGGGCGCCAGCTGTATTGCGGCCTCTACCTCAACGAACTCATTCTCAAGCTGACCGCGCGGCAGGACCCATGCCCGGAGCTGTTCGATGACTATGCGCAGGCGATTCAGGGCCTCGCGGCAGATCTTCCGGCAGAGCCCATACTTCGTCGCTTCGAGGTGCGCCTGTTGATGCACCTCGGACTCGGGCTGGCGTTGGAGACGGATACGATGGGAAGTCAGATCATGCCCGACCGGCGTTATGCTTACGAGTTAGGCTCGGGGCCAACCCCGGTGATGGGCGAACCCGCGGGTTCATTCAGCGGCAAGGCCCTGATCGCGTTGCACACGGGCGAATTCGATGACGAGATCATGCTGCGACAGGCGCGGCAACTGATGCGCCTTATAATCGATTATCATCTTGACGGCCGTCCACTGCGCAGCAGGGAACTGTTCCGCTGAGCGACGCCACTGCTTTGCCACAGATCGACTGAACGATATGAATATCTACGAAAGAATGCTGGGCGTGAATATCGACCATGTTGCCACCCTGCGCCAGGCGCGCGGCACCCGTTATCCGGAGCCGATCCAGGCGGCGCTGCTTGCCGAGCAGGGCGGGGCGGACTCCATCACGCTCCACCTGCGCGAGGACAGAAGACATATCCAGGATCGCGATGTCACGATGCTGTCGGAAATCCTGCAGACGCGCATGAACCTTGAAATGGCAGCGACCTCCGAGATGCTGGCCATCGCAACCCGGGTGGGTCCTGCGGATTGCTGCCTGGTCCCGGAAAAACGCGAAGAACTGACCACCGAGGGAGGGCTGGATGCTGCAGCCGGCATCCCGATGCTGAAAGATTACTGCGCCCAGCTGGCCGCGGCAGGCATCCGTGTGTCCCTGTTCATCGATGCCGACCCCAGGCAGCTCGAGGCGGCGGTCGAGATCGGTGTGCCGGTGGTTGAAATCCACACCGGACACTTTGCCGATGCCCAGGATCACGCATCTTCACAGCAGGCCCTGGGGCGAATCGCTACGGCGGTGAGCAAAGGGCTTGAACTTGGTCTGCAGGTCAACGTGGGACACGGGCTGGACTACCACAACGTCAAGGCGGTAGCGGCCATCGACGGTATCCTGGAATTCAATATCGGGCACGCCATCATCAGTCAGGCCGTTTTCTCTGGACTGCAGCAAGCGGTCACTGATATGAAGCGCCTGATTCAGCCGCCGTCGGTCTGAGGCAGGAGTTGGCGATCACCGGCCTCACTCATCGAGGTCGGTGATCTGTTGTGCATACACGGCCACCTGATCGAGCAGCACGCTTACAGCGGCATCATCCTCGAGCGTAATTGCCGGTTGCAGGTCGTCCAGGGCATGATAGAGGGCCGGGACCCCACAAACCGCGGCGGCGCCATGCAGCCTATGCGACAGGTGCCAGAGTTCGGACCAGTCCTTGCGCTCCAGGCTGCTGCGCAGCTCTTCGATGGTCGTGGGGAGTTCCTTGCGCAATTCCGCGAACAGCCGGATTGCGATACCCTTCGAACCTCCGGCAATGCGCAACGCCTGCTCCTTGTCACGCAGCGGCCACTCGCGCGTAGACACGCGTTGCGCACTCGCGTTGATGAATTCCACAGGGTCGGTGCCGGCCACGAGCAGCCCCTTGACCGCCGCCCTCAGTTGTTCATCGTCAACCGGCTTGATCAGATAACGATGGATGCCGGCGCGGGCTATTTCACGTTGATTTTTTTCTGCTGCATCTGCGGTGAGCGCAACAATCGGTATCGGTCGCCCGGGGTCGATCGCCTGGATATGCCGGGCGGCCTCGAGTCCGCTCATGCGCGGCATGTGTACGTCCAGGAACACCATGTCGACGGTGTTTTCCTTGGCAAGCTGCACCGCCTGCTCGCCGTCTTCAGCCTTCAATACCCGCGCACCCATGTCTTCGAGCAGATGGGTGATCAGCTGAAGGTTGATCGGATGATCGTCAGCGGCCAGACACAAGCGGTCCGCCAGCAATTGCCCCTGATCGACCGCTGCAGCGGCTGCTGCTGCCGGGGTTTGCTGCTGCCCCGCACGTTGCTTGGTCATGCCCGAGCGCAGGCAGCCACGCAGACTCTCCTGCAGATGACGTTGGTGGGGTGGTTTGCTCAGACAGTACATGGCGCCTGCGTCTGCAAAACGTTCAAGCAGTGCCTGGTCTGAGGTGGACAGGAGGGCGATGACCGGCAGCGGATTGTGCACATTCAATTCACCGATGCGTCGCAGGCATTCTTCGACCATCGCGTCTTCATCGTTGCAAGCGAGTGCTACCAGCGCATAGCGTGACAGATCGACGCTATCCAGGTCCGAATAATCTGCAGAATCATCAACGGCCAGCCCCATGTCATTCAACGCATTGCGCAGCGCTATCCGCGAAAGCTCATGCGGTTCGATCAGGAGCCCGCGCCGATTCAATGGCGGGGTATGGCGCATAGGTGGCGCATCCGGATCCCGGTCCAGTTTCAGTGTTACGCGGAACACTGAGCCTTCCCCCGCTCTGCTGACGACATCGATGCTGCCGTTCATCTCCTCCGCCAGCGCGCGGCAGATACTCAATCCCAGCCCACTGCCGCCAAACAGACGATTGGTAGATGCGCTGCCCTGGTCGAATGGCTGAAACAACTGCTGTTGCTCGCCCAGTGCAACGCCGATTCCGGTATCACTGACAGCAAAGGTGACGCTCAGACGGTGGTCTTCGTCCTCTTCCAGCATCACACGGGCGACGATTTCCCCCTGTTCGGTGAATTTCACCGCATTGCCGATCAGGTTGTTGAGTATCTGGATGATCCGCGTCTCGTCACCCACCAGGCGGTCCGGGACGTCACTGTAGACCATGGAAACCAGCTCTAGATGTTTGGCATGCGCCTGGGGCGCCCATAGGGAGACAGCACTTTCGACACAGTCTCGCAGGCTGAACGGTTCGTGGCTCAGGACCAGCTTGCCTGATTCCAGTTGCGAGAAGTCGAGGATGTCGTCGACGATCCGAAGCAGCGAACCTGCCGATTTATCGATGGTCTGCAGATATTCGTGCTGCTTTCGATCCAGTTCAGTCTTGCCGAGCAGTCGGGTAAAACCGATGATCCCGTTCATCGGCGTGCGGATCTCGTGGCTCATTTTTGCCAGGAACTCCGACTTGGCACGGCTGGCGTCAGTTGCGCGGCGCCTGGCAAGATCCAGTTCCGCATTGCGAATCTCCACCACCTCCATACTTTCCTGGGCCTCATGTACGGCCAGGTCGATACGCTCCTGCAACAGATCCTGACCGCTGGCGAGTTCCTCGGCCATGGCATTGAAGCCCGCCTCCAGTTGTCCCATCTCGCCCGGGGAGACGCTGTCGACCCTGACGTCCATCTCGCCGGCACGCACACGCTGAACGGCACGATTGATAACACTGATCGGCCGCAGGGCGCGACGCAGGCGGTCTGCAGCGATCAGCAGGGTGGTGGCCAGCGCGGGTAGCAGCACCAGCAAGCCGATCATCGCCAGTCCTGATCGTTGCTCCCACAGCCACATGTAGATACAGAATCCGCCGAAACCCAGCAGCAGCGGGATGAGCGTGACGAAATAGGCCCGGTAATAGATGCTGTCTGAGGGGTAGAATCTCGGGATCCTGAACAAGCTTATTCCTCTGAGTCTCGGGGGCTGGAGAAATGGCAACCTTTGGCCCGATACTACCTCGTTTTGCCCTCGGCGATTGAGTAAACTGGCGCGATGGATTATCCAACCATTGAATCCTTTGTCGGCAACACGCCGCTGGTACGCCTGCAGCGTCTCCCCGCTGACAGCGGCAATACCATCCTGGTCAAGCTGGAGGGCAACAATCCTGCCGGTTCGGTCAAGGATCGCCCGGCGATATCCATGATCAGGCATGCCGAGGAACGCGGTGAAATTCGGCCCGGCGATACCCTGATCGAGGCGACCAGCGGCAACACCGGGATAGCCCTGGCGATGGCGGCTGCCATTCGTGGTTATCGAATGGTCCTGATCATGCCTGAGAACCTCAGTGTCGAACGCAGGGCATCGATGCGTGCCTACGGCGCAGAATTGCTGCTGGTGACCCGGGAGGACGGGATGGAGGGCGCGCGCGATCTGGCATTGAAAATGGAACGCGAGGGCAGAGGCAAGGTGCTCAATCAGTTCGCCAACCCCGACAATCCGCGTGCACACTACGAGACGACGGGGCCGGAGATCTGGCGCGATACCGCTGGATGTGTCACCCATTTCGTCAGCGCCATGGGCACGACCGGGACGATCGTCGGTACCGCACGCTTTCTGCGCGAGCAGAATCCCCGCCCCCTGATCATCGGCGTGCAGCCCGAGGAGGGCGCGAGCATTCCAGGTATTCGACGCTGGCCGGTGGAATATATCCCGGAGATCTTCGATGCCTCTCTGGTCGATCGTGAGATGGATGTGAGCCAGGCCGAGGCGGAGGACATCACCCGTCGCCTGGCTGCGGAGGAGGGTATCTTTTCCGGTATCTCATCCGGTGGTGCCGTGGCCGCAGCGCTGCGTCTCGCGCAGGAGGTCGAGAACGCCGTGATCGTGGCGATCATCTGTGATCGCGGCGACCGTTATCTGTCCACCGGCGTTTTTCCTTCCGAGTAGCCATGCGATTTTCGGTCTTTGCACTCTCGTCCGTGCCCGATACGGCGACCACCCGGGCACTGTTCGATCTGGATGATCTGGATGACAAGTCGGTGTCCAAAGTGTTGTTCCACCGGCGCAAACAGCAGACCGGATCGAGCGAGATCCTGCGCTGGGACCAGCGTGCCCTGGCTGCTCTTACCCTGATCCATCATGCGGAAGACGGGGTTCGCGTCGAGTCCATGCATTTTGCCGCCCACAGTGAAGAAGCGATGCTGCATGGCTTTTACCAGGCGGCCCTGGGTGAAGGCCGGATGGTGTCCTGGGGGGATGGGCATGCAGGGATCCCGCTCCTCCACTTCCGGACCCTGAAACATGCCATCAGTTATCCGGCCTACTGGCAGGCATTAAAAACAGGCGCGGATCTGCATCTGGATATCCGCAGCCGCCTGTCGCCACCGTCGGATGACCTGCCGGCGCTTGACGAGACGGCGCGCAAACTCGGTTTTCCCGGACTGCTCGACCGAACTGAAGAAGATGTCATGGATGCCTGGCTGCAGGGCCGGTCCGATGACGTTCTGGCGTTCAGCGACATCACGGCGCTCAACACCTACCTGCTCGCATTGCGCCTGTTCGCTGTTACCGGAGAGATGACGGGCCAAGACAGTGCCAGGGCCGAGCAACAACTGCTCGATGCACTGGGCGGGCGCGAGGACCGGCACCTGGCAGAGTTCGTGTCGGCCTGGGGCAAGAAATAGATGGGACGTCGGCGCAGACGGGTACGCCTGCCGGAAGGCGAGTTCGACGCTGTTATCGACAGTGCGGGACATGACGGGCGTGGTGTCGCCCGGGTCGATGGCAAAACCACCTTCGTGCATGGCGCCTTGCCCGGTGAGAGCGTGAAGTTTCGCTATCTGAATCGACGGCGCAGCCATGATGAGGGTCAGGTCGTCAGCGTGATCCATGCCTCCGAAGATCGGGTCCAGGCGCGTTGCGCGCATTACGGGCTCTGTGGCGGTTGCAGTCTGCAACACGTCGAACCCTCTGCCCAGATCCGGGCAAAGCAAGCAGTGCTCATGGACAGCTTTCGCGAGTTGGGGAAGGTCGCGCCGGAGACCCTCCTGCCGCCAATAATCAATGACTCGCCCTGGGGTTACCGACGCAAGGCGCGGCTTGGGGTCAAGGATGTCGCACGCAAGGGCAGGGTGCTCGTCGGCTTTCGTGAACGCGGGTCGAGCCTGGTCGCCGATCTGCAGAAATGTCATGTGCTGCATCCACGCGTCGGCGAGCTGTTGCCCGAACTGAGCGCACTGATCGAGTCGCTGAGCATCAGCGACCGTGTCCCCCAGATCGAGATGGCGATGGACGACGAGCGCTGCGTGCTGATCTTGCGCATCCTCGATCCACTCAGTATCGACGATGAAGGCCTGCTAAACGACTTTCAGTCCGTCCACCCCGTGGTCTTCTATCTGCAGACGGGGGGTCCGGACACGGTCAGGCCGCTGAGCGTGGAAGTCGATCTCAGCTACAGCCTTCCTGCCTATGATCTCACCCTGGGCTTCCTGCCCAGCGACTTCACCCAGGTGAACACCGATATCAATCGCAAGATGATCGAGCGCGCAATACATCTGCTCGATCTGCAATCTTCGGACAGGGTCCTCGATCTGTTCTGTGGTATCGGCAATTTCACCCTGCCGATTGCCCGCAATTGCGATATCACCGTCGGCGTCGAGGGTGATGCCGGTCTGGTCGCACGTGCACGCGCGAACGCAGAACGCAACGGCGTTCCCAATGCGGAGTTCTTCGACGCAGACCTGTACGGAGAGCTTGAGGCCGAATCCTGGATGCGCCGGAACTTCGACAAGGCCCTGCTCGATCCGCCCCGCAGTGGGGCCCTGCAGGTTTTACCCCTGCTGCCAAGGTTAGGCATCAAACGAATCGTTTACGTCTCCTGCTTCCCGGGCACACTCGCGCGCGATGCGGGTGAACTGGTGAGCAAACACGGATACCGCCTGGTGAGCGCCGGGGTAATGGATATGTTTCCGCATACCACCCATGTGGAATCCATCGCACTTTTTGAAAAGGATTGAACATGGGAACAGAGATCGAGCGCAAATTTCTCCTGAAGTCAGACGCCTGGCGCGATGAGGTAAAAGACAGCGTAAGGCTGGTACAGGGTTATCTTGCACGTGGAGACAGGTCAGCCATACGGGCTCGTATCACGGGCGATGTGGCTCATCTCAACATCAAGCACACGCTGGACGGCATTAATCGGCTCGAATACGAGTACGAGATACCTGTTGAGGATGCCCGCGAAATACTCGATAAGGTGGCGCTGAAGCCGCTGATCGACAAAACCCGCCACCACGTTGTACATGGCGGTCATCTGTGGGAGATCGATGAATTCTACGGTGACAACGCCGGCCTGATCGTCGCCGAGATAGAGCTCGAACGCGCCGACGAGACGTTTGAAAAACCGGCCTGGCTGGGGGCGGAGGTGTCACTCGATCAACGGTATTACAACAGCAACCTGAGCAAACTGCCCTATACCCGATGGTAAGGCTGGCGATCACCGGTTTCGCCCTGCTGCTTGCTGCGTGCAACCCGCCGGACATCGACACCATTGTATTCGCGGTGAGCACCGCACCCAGTGTGCTCGATCCCAGGCTCGCGAGTGATGCCGCCTCGGAGCGAGCCAATGCACTGCTCTATGATCGTCTGGTGGTACTGGACGAGCAGGGCAGGCCGCAGCCGTCGATGGCAAGTTGGCGGCAGATGGCGCCCAGGCACTACCGGCTGATTCTGTTGCCGCAACGGGCTGCCTTCTGGGACGGGAGTCTGCCGGATGCAAACGATGTCGCGGCCACTTACCGGAGCATCCTTGACCCCGGCCTGGGCTCGCCGCATGCGAGTGCGCTGGCGCACGTGACAGATGTCGTGGCAGTCGCCGACAACGAGATCGATTTCCACCTGTCGCGGCCTGATCCCGTGTTTGCGACCCGGCTCACCATCGGCATCGCACCCGCACGGATGCTCGACGGCGGTAAGCTTGCACGCAGACCGCTCGGAAGCGGGAGCTTTGCCTTCGACGCTTGGCGTGACGACGGTGGTCTGCTTCTGAAAAGGCGCATCGACGGGCAGCCGGTAGCGCTGGTACCGGTGCCCGACCCGACCATGCGAGCCTTGAAGCTGCTGCGCGGAGAGGCCCATCTGCTGCAGAATGACCTGCCGTCAGAGTTGTATGACTATCTTGGAGACCAGCCGGCGCTCGGTCTGCTGCAGCGTCCAGGCACAACCTTTGCGTATATCGGTTTCAATCTGGCCGACCCGGTGCTTTCGGATCGCAACGTGCGCGCCGCTATCGCCCATGCGATTGACCGCAAAGCCATCATCCGACATCTGTTCGGGGGACGGGCACAGACTGCGGAATCGGTCTTGCGACCGGAGCACTGGGCCGGAGCGGAGGATCTGGAGCCGTACGAATATGACCCCGCGCTTGCACGCGACTATCTGCGCCGGGCCGGCTATGGCCAGCACAGGCCCCTGGTGCTCAGCTACAAGACATCGACCGACCCTTTCCGCGTGCGCATCGCGCATGTATTTCAGAGCCAGCTGGCAGAGGTGGGCATCCAGCTGAAGATCTCGAGCTACGATTGGGGGACTTTCTTCGGGGACATCAAGGCCGGACGGTTCCAGGTCTACAGCCTGGCCTGGGTCGGCGTAAATACCCCGGACATCCTGCGCTATGCATTCCACAGCGACTCGTTGCCACCGGGCGGGGCAAACCGTGGGCGATATCGATCCGCCGTGACCGACCGTCTGATTCAAGAGGCCGAGATCGCCGATGCCGACCTGGCACCGGCACTGTATGGGCAGGCGCAGCACAGGGTGCACGACGATCTCGTGTACGTGCCCTTATGGTACGAAGCGAACGTCGTCGCCAGTCGCGGCCTGGATGACTACATCCCTCGTCATGACGGCAGCTATCTGGCGTTGAACAAAGTGAGGATGAGTCATGTCGGGCGATAGCGACTCCTGGGTGCTGATCGATATCGCCAGTCAGCGACTGACCCTGTTTCGCGGCGACGGGACAATCAGGGCCTGGCCTGTCTCAACGGCGTTGAAGGGGCCGGGAGAACGTCAGGATTCCGGTTGCACGCCACGGGGTGAACATCGGGTGCGGATCAAGATCGGTGACGGCTGCCCGGTGAATACGGTTTTCATCGGTCGGCGACCCACGGGTGAGATCTACAGCGAGGTCCTGGCAGGGCAACAGCCTCAGCGCGACTGGATCCTCAGCCGTATCATCTGGTTGACCGGTACCGAATCCGGCAGAAATCGTGGCCGCGATTGCGACACCCTCAGGCGCTACATCTATATTCACGGCTGCCCCGAATCCGCGCCTATGGGCATCCCCCTGTCCCACGGTTGTGTCCGAATGCGCAATGCCGATGTGATCGAACTGTTCGCGTTGGTGCAGGCGGGCACTCGGGTGCTGATCACCGAGCAAGGTGCCGGGCAGTAATGCGAGGACTGCTCGAACAACTGTTCGACACCCTGATCGTATTGTTCGGCGTGAGCACGCTGGTGTTTCTGCTGCTGGTCATGATTCCGGGAGACCCGGTGGACGTGGTCCTGGGTGAATCGGCGCAGGCGGCCGACCGCGAGGCGATGCGTGCGGCACTCGGACTGGACCAGCCACTGCTGCAGCGCTGGGGCCTGTTCTATCTGGATCTGGCGCGCGGCGACCTGGGCGATTCGCTGATCCGCCAACAGCCTGTGGCCGAGTTGATTGCTCAGCGTCTGCCGGCGACACTGCAACTGGCCGGTGCGGCCTTCGTGCTGGTTCTGGCGATGGCCCTGCCGCTGGGGATCGTCGCGGCACGCTACCGAGGGCGCTGGCTCGACGGCCTGGCGCAGGGCTTTGCCCTGGTCGGCGTGTCGATACCGAATTTCTGGCTGGGTCCCTTGCTGGTGCTGCTGTTCTCGGTGCAACTGGGCTGGACGCCGGTCAGCGGCAATCTGGAGCCCGTTGGCCTCATTCTTCCAGCGATCACGCTGGGCCTGTCGATGGCCGCGATCACCACGCGCATGGTCAGAAGCAGCCTGCTGGAGATCGAATCGCAGCCTTTCCTGCGCACAGCTCGCTGCAAGGGCTTGAGCGAGGCCGCGGTGATGCTCAGGCACAGTCTGCCCAATGCGATGCTGCCGGTGATTACGGTGCTCGGGTTGCAACTCGGCAGCCTGCTTGCCGGGGCCGTCATTACCGAGGTGGTCTTCGCCTGGCCCGGGATCGGTTCGCTGCTGATCGAGGCCATCCGGCAAAGAGACTACCCGGTGGTGCAGGGCGTCGTGTTGTTCATCGCCTTGAGTTATGTGCTGGCGAATCGGTTCAGCGACCTGCTCAGCGGCTGGCTGGATCCCCGTATCCGCGGAGGCGGCTGATGCGCCTTGCCGCCATCATTCTCACGGTCTGGCTCATCATGGCGCTGTTCGGCACCCTGCCGTCGCTCGAGCCTCATCATGTCTCCTTGCCAGAGATCTTCACGCCGCCTTCGGCGGAGTATTGGCTGGGTACGGATGAACTGGGGCGCCCGGTCCTCGACCGCCTGTTGGCCGGGGCCAGCGTCTCCCTGATGGTCGCACTGATAACGGTAACCCTCTCGGCCACCATCGGTATAACGGTCGGACTGATCGCGGGTTACTTCGGTGGCCTGGTCGATCGCGTGATAAGCCGATTGATCGAGGTGTTTCTTGCCTTTCCCGGGATGCTGCTGGCCATTGCAATGGCGGCCATGATCGGACCCGGGATAGACAATGTGATCATTGCCCTCGCGGTCATGGGCTGGGTGGGTTATGCACGCCTGGTCCGCGTACAGGTGCTGTCATTGCGCCAGCGAGATCATGTGCTTGCAGCAACAGCACTGGGCCGGACCGATCTGGCGATCATGGCCAGGCACCTGCTGCCGCTGGTGATGGCTCCGGTCTGGGTGGAGGCGAGTTTCGGCCTCGCCGGGGCAGTGGTGGCCGAGGCCGGGCTGTCTTTTCTGGGTCTGGGCATACAGCCGCCGGATGCCTCCTGGGGCGGCATGATCCGCGATGGCGTACGCTACCTGCTTGTGGCACCGCACCTTGTGCTGGCACCCGGAATGGCGCTGTTTCTGGTTGTGCTTGCCGCCAACCTGTTCGGTGACGGACTGCGCGACCGACTTGACGTCACTTCACGTAATACGCCGTGAAGTACAGGTCATCCACGATGGTGTTGCCGGTCAGCTGCTCGAGCCGGGTACGCACGGACTCCAGCGCCGCCTGGCGCAAATCCTCCTTGCCATCGCGGGTTTTCAGCTGGTTGCCGTCCTGGCCGCCGATCAGCATTAGAATGCTATGGCGCAGGGCGGGCGAGTGTAGCTCGATCTTGGGGATCTCGGACGCACGCTCGGTCATCAGCTGGATGTCGCAGCGGATGTATTTTGGCCCCCCGGTCAGATTGCTGACAAAGGAGGGCTTGAATGCGTAGTAACCGATTTCTGGCGCAGCCTCTTCCCCGGCGGCGGTGGCTGGTATGACGATGATCGCCAACAGGGTTGCCAGGCCTAGGGAGATTCTGTGCATTGAAAAAAGTCTGTTCATGAAAGGCGTTTGCTAATGTTGAATGTCACGATTTACTGGCGACGAGGTCTCCACTGATGCTGCATGGCCCGGTAATGATCGACCTGCTTGGTACCGAGTTGACGGCCGAGGACCACGAACTGCTGCTGCACCCGGCGGCCGGCGGCGTGATCCTGTTCAGCCGCAACTTCTCATCTCCTAAACAGCTGTATCGACTGGTACAGGAAATTCATAAGCTGCGCTCTCCACACCTGTTGATCGCGGTTGACCAGGAGGGCGGTCGTGTTCAACGGTTTCGTGACGGCTTCACGGTGCTGCCGGCAGCGGCCAGTTTTGAGCAGCGATTGGGGGCAGATCTGCGTGCCGCCAAGCATGCAGCACGCGAGCTGGGTTGGCTAATGGCGGCCGAATTGCGCGCCGTCGGGGTCGACTTCAGCTTTGCCCCCGTGCTGGATCTGAATCTCGGGCTGAGCAGCGTGATAGGAGATCGGGCATTTGCCGATTCGGCGGACAAGGTGAGCCAGCTTGCCGGTGCCTGGATGCTTGGCGCGCGCGAGGCCGGAATGGTCAGTGTGGGCAAGCATTTTCCGGGACATGGTGGCGTGGTGGCCGATTCACACCTGGCCCTGCCGGTTGACGACCGTGCACTGGATGCCTTGCTGGAGCAGGATCTGCGACCGTTCGCGCGCCTGATCGACAACGGGCTCGAGGGCATCATGCCTGCGCATGTCATCTATTCGGCCTGCGATGGGCAACCGGCGGGCTTCTCTCAATACTGGCTGCAGGAAGTGCTGCGTGGAAGGCTGCGTTTTCAGGGTGTGATCTTCAGTGACGACCTGAGCATGGCGGCGGCCGAACATGCCGGCTGCTACGGCGAAAGGGCACGCGCCGCGCTCGAGGCCGGTTGCGACATGGTGCTGGTCTGCAACAACCCGGCAGGTGCGCACGAGGTCCTGGATGAACTCGAGAGCTACCACGATCCGGTAGCCCACTCGCGTATGGTGAGGTTGCACGGTCGTCCCGCGCGCGACATGGACAGATTGCGTGAAGACACGCGTTGGCATGACGCCGTGGCACTGGCCGCACAATTGAGTGCAGAGAACAATCTGGCCTTGAATCTGGGTGAACCCGATGAATGATATCCGGCAAGAGGCCGTCGCTGTCATGCAGGCTGCCGACTGCCTGCATGAACCTTGCGTCGTGGAGGCTGCCTTGGCGCGCATGGCCGATGCCATCAACCACGACATGGCCGATGGTGATGCGGTCGTTATATGCATCATGAATGGCGGCCTGGTGGCATCGGGTCTGCTGCTGCCACGTCTGCAATTCCCGTTGCGGCTGGACTATATGCACGCCAGCCGGTACCGCGAGCGGACCGCAGGTGAGGAACTGCACTGGAAAGTCGATCCCTCACAGCCGCTCGCGGGCAAAGACCTGCTGATAATCGACGACATCCTCGACGAGGGTCACACGCTCGATGCAATCATCGGGTTTTGCCGCGAACAATCCCCTGCCAGCGTGCGTGCAGCAGTGCTGGTGCAGAAAGAACACGGCCGTGGTGTACGGCCGCCGGTTGACTATATCGGCCTGACGGTGCCGGACCGTTATGTATTTGGCTATGGTATGGACTACAAGGGTTATTGGCGCAATGCCGCCGGCATTTATGCCGTTGCGGAGCAACAGATCGATCAGGCGGAGCAGTAACAAGGTGCAGTTGCTCGGAATCATCGGTGGATCCGGACTTACCCGACTGAAGGCGATGGACCTCGACCGCCGGGAGATCGCCAACACACCCTATGGCGCCCCTTCAGCGGCGCTCGCATTTGGTCGCTTCGACGGTGCACCCGTCGTCTTCCTGCCTCGCCATGGCGCCGCACACACGATTCCACCGCATCGGGTGAACTATCGCGCCAACCTGTGGGCGATGAAGCATGCCGGCGTAACTCGGGTGGTGGGGATGGCCGCGGTGGGCGGAATCACATCCAGCATGCAACCTGGCGCACTTTGCGTGCCGGATCAGGTCATCGACTACACCTGGGGCCGGGAGCACACTTTGTTCGAGGACGACCTCGACGGTGTAACTCACATCGACTTCACGGATCCTTACTGCGAGGTGTTGCGCGAGGTATTGCTGCAGGCGGCCGAACGGGCCGGAATCCCGGTATATGATGGTGGCACTTATGCAGCCACCCAGGGACCGCGCCTGGAGTCGGCTGCCGAGATCGCACGCCTGGAACGCGATGGCTGTGATGTCGTTGGTATGACCGGTATGCCCGAGGCGTCGCTCGCGCGTGAATTGGGTCTGTGCTACGCCAGCCTCGCACTGAGCGTAAACTGGGCAGCGGGCAAGACGGAAGGCCCGATTACCATGGCAAAGATTGAAAGCCACCTGGAACAGGGTATGACGCGGGCCAGACGGGTGCTCGCCGAGGCAGCTCGCAGCTGACCCCGCTGAGGACGATAACTTTTGGAAGATCGGTCTCGGTGGAGGCCGAAAAAGTCTGGTGAGGCGGAATCGCAGATAGGCCATAATCTGCATTCAGCTGTAGGACGAAGAGACTAAGAGGTAGGCATGACAACAGCACAGCAAAACGCATCAGGCGGGGGTTTGTTTTCCAAGCTGGTGATACTGATTCTGCTCGCCGTGACGGTGGGTCTGTATCTGATGATCGTGATGGTCGAAGATCAGAGCCTTCATAGCGAGCCCGCTCCGCAGGCGAGTATCCAGGTCGTGGAAGAACCGATTATTCCGACCGCACGGACGCCCGATGATGCACCCGACGATCAGATGCAGCTGATCAAACAGGTGTTCGCACCGGAGTTGCTCGAAAACTGAAGTTCTGCGCCCGGACCGGACTGCCGGCGGCCCGCATTAACGGGCTTGCCGAGGTGAGGGTTGTCGCCTGTTCTCAGCTGACAGACTCATGCAGCACCGAATCGATGTAGGGTAAAGCCTCTATTAATCAATAGGTTGAATGTATTTCCTCGGGTCAACTCTATTTCATGTGGGGCGTGGACTTGCGTACCGACAGGCTGCCGGGGTGATGGGCCTATACTTGAAGTGAATTCTTGATATAGCGCTTAACTCTATGAATTAGAAAGTATCTGAATGCTGACGCGGCGACTTTCGGGTGGCTCATCGTGCGCCCAACGACGTTGTTGCACCGAATGGAAGATTGTGGCTCGGCGGAAATGCCGCAGCCGATGCAACGGTCAGCGGCAGGTTCAGGCCTGTGCGCGGCACTGTCGCCGAAGTGCGCCGAAGCGGATATCTAAGGGTCGCCTGATGGTGCGCTGCAGTGACACGCAAACGTACGCCCATCCGTGCAAAAAAAAGCCCCGCCGATGGCGAGGCTCTTTCATTCTTACCGGGAGACAGGCTCCCGGCCCCCGGTTTTACTGGGGAACGACGTTCGCAGCGCTGGGGCCTTTCTGACCCTGCTCAACGTCGAATGATACGCTCTGACCTTCGGCCAGCGTCTTGAAACCTGAGCCTTGGATGGCACTGTGATGTACGAAGACATCCTTGGAGCCGTCGGAAGGCGAAATAAAACCGAAACCTTTTTCTTCACTGAACCACTTAACTGTACCTGTAGCCATATTGGTTACCTCTGGTGTAATTGAACATTTTGAATATGCAGAGAATTGTCGAGGAAATACTGAAGGGGCTACCAGGTGTAAAAAAGGAAAAAACCGGTTTTACGTACGACCTGAAACAAACCTGAACTTCGAATCCACATTACGATATCTGAGCTGCCGCCTTATGCGATTTTGCGCCCGTTACTGCTGCACACTTCTCATTATCGTTTGAAATGTACCCAAACAGCTACTTTTTTCTTTACTTTCGATGGTGCGCTGCACAATTTCTGCTATTTGGCCTTGAAACCCGACAACCCAAAAAGGCCAGCATCAGGGGCGCACAAGCGGGCGCGAAAGCAAGGAAAATCAACTCCGTTAGCGTGGTGCTCATCTGCACTGAGCGTGGAACTGTTTGTGAACAGATTGAAAAATATCACCGATAGGGTGAAGGCGATTGACAACAGCAGCGCTCACGAAACGGTCAGACTTGACCAGATGCACTGGATTATCCCGGCGATGCGGTTGACCGGGCCCCTCAGCCGCTTGCCTGAATATGTGTGATTGCCGGCGCTATCTGCCGCATATCCGAAACCATGACGTGGCGGCTTGCTGATCAATCGATCGCAAGCCCGGGTGGCAACTGAAAATCGACCCGATCTCCGACCTGGATACCATTCGAGCGAAACCAGTCACGGTGCGTTTCCAGTGCGTACCGGGCGGGGGCATTGGACCTGTATCTGCGTTCGGAATCGCGGGGTTCCATATCATGCGTGTCCATTATCCGGCCCTCGGCGTTCAGGTACGCAATCGTCAGCGGGATCAGGGTGTCCTTCATCCAGAACTCGAGAATCCGGTCACCCTTGTAAACGAACAACATGCCATGATTGGCGGCCAGTTCAGGGCGCTGCGACAATCCACATGCGCGCTCGGCCACGGTCGCCGCGATCATGACGGTCAGCGTGTGTCCCTCGATGCTTATCGACTGCGTGGCCAGGTCATCCGAGGGACATGCCGCTTCCCTGCAAGCGTTGAGCGTCAACAGCGCGAACGTCAGGCAGGCTGTGAGCACGTACGAAACTTTATTTTCATTCATCGGGTACGGAATGCCCGGTAGCGAGAGATACAAATGCACCTTATACCCCGAATCCGACTCACCTGGCTCGTGATCCTGGTTTCCGCGCTTGGTCTGGAGGCCACCGCCCTGTTCTTCCAGTATGCAATGCAGCTCGACCCCTGTGTCTTGTGCGTTTACGAGCGCCTGGCAGTTGCAGGCATCGGGCTGGCCGCCCTGCTGGGCGTGATTGCACCGGGGTGGCGCCTGATAAGGTTTGCCGCCTACTTTCTTTGGGGCGTATCCGCGGCCTGGGGGCTCAGCCTGGCGATGGAACATGTCGGCATCCAGTTGGGTACGACCAATCTGAAATGCGAGTTTTTCGCCAACTTTCCGGCCTGGTTCAAACTTGATGAGTGGTTTCCCGCCGTATTCACGCCGACGGGATACTGCGACGACATTCAATGGCAGTTTCTCGGCTTCACCATGCCGCAATGGATGGTCGTCGTGTACTCAGGCTACCTGTTGCTGCTTCTGTTCGCCCTGATCGCTGAGTTTTCCAGGCCGCGGGATGACCTCGTGGGCACCTGAGACAGGGAGTCTGCCCACGCAAAGCCGCTTAGCCGGGGGCAGGAAAGGCTATACTCGGCGGCAGGCAAGGACCTGGCAGGGAGCAAGCAAACTGGCCCATCGATATCGCAAGGATGCAGGAGTGCCTCAAGGACTGCTGCGCCAACTCAAGTTGCACAGTCCATTCGCGACCCTCAGGGCCAGGGTGATGCTTGCAGCCTGGGCGCTCTGCACCGCGGGCATCCTTGCTGCAATCTTCATGGCCGACCTGGATCGGACCCGTGATGAACTTGAAAAACTGGGCCGCGGCTTTCTCCAGCACGTCTCCGACCGCGCACTCGTCAGCGAGACGGCGATCGAAGGATTCGGTGCGTTCGTTGCCTCGATGGATGAGTTTGAACCCGCGAAAGCGGAGGCCTATGCGAACAGGCTTCTCAACCGCTATCCCTTTCTGTACATGTTTGAAGTGGCGGAGCGTATACCGCATGCGCAGCGGGAGGCAACCGAGCGCCTCCTCGGCCTACGATATCCCGGCTTTCAGATAAAACGCTTCACTTACGAATCCGACCGCTCGTGGGTACCGATTGAGCCTGCCGACTATTACTACCCGATTATTTTTCAGCAACCGTTCTTCGATGATGGTGACAACATTGTAGGCCTCGATATTCATGCCAGTGATCTGCTGAAGAACGCGATGGAGACGTCATTCGAGCGCGGCGAGCCGGTCGCGACCCATCCATTCGACCTCGCAGAGGGCGATAGGGGCTACGTCCTGCACAGGCCGGTGCAATATCTCGCGGGTCAACCTCCCAGTGCATTTGAGGCCCCCGCCTATGTCTTGCTCGCACTGAAATCCAACACCCTGTTTTCCGAGCTGGAATCACGCCCCGAACGCATGGCGGTCAGGCTCGCACACCGGGAGATTGACCTCGACCAGGAGCACTGCAACGTGCTTGTGTTGCCGGCAGCAGCGGCAAGTGCCTCCGAGGTTCTGTTGTTACCCAGATTTCAAGCGCAACACGCCCTGGATCTCAGCTCACAGCCATTCCTTCTTGGCGTGGAATGGCAACTGGGCTGGGGAGACCTCAGCCTTGGATACATGGTGGGCGTCGTCTTCGCCTCCCTGTTGATATTCCTTGCCGTCAGAACCTATGCGGAACACTATATCCGCAGCGAGTTCCAGGCGCTCGAAAATGAGGGGCGGCTGTATGAACTTGCGAACTTCGACTCCCTGACGGGGCTCGCCAATCGCAGTCATCTGATGGATTTTCTGGAGTCGGCCCTGGCCCGCGCCCAACGCCACAGACACCAGCTGGTTATCCTTTTCATCGACGTCGATGGGTTCAAAGAGATCAACGACACCTACGGGCACAACACCGGTGACCTGGTTCTGGAAAAGGTGGCCAGCAGGCTATCACAGGAACTACGCGAAGATGAATTGCTGGCCCGATTTGGTGGTGACGAGTTTGTCTGGGTCTCGGCGGATTCGGAGGAGGTCGTGGTGGTGGACAGCCTCATCTCAAGACTCAAGCACAAATTCGATCAGCCGATCATTGCCAAGAAGACTGAGTTCAGGGTCACCATCAGCATAGGTTCGGCGGTCTATCCAAAAGACGGCCGAAACATTACCGCCCTGTTCGAAGTGGCTGACAGGGCCATGTACCGTGACAAGCGCGATACGCCTCCCGACCTCTGATACCAGCATAGGCCTGAAGAGACGGGGATGAGACAATGCCCCGGATTTGCCGCCACCTTTTCTCGAGATTGCCCATGTCCCGGCCCATTCAAGAGGCACTGCACGAGTCCCTGCAACAGCTGCTTGCCCAGATGGGCGAAATAATTGCCCTGCAGCGCAAACAGGGATTCGAATACACGCCAATCGGCATGCGCGAGAGCCTGGATTTCATGACCCGGCGGTTCGTGACGCAGTCACCGCAAATGCCGTATATCCGCGACACCGTCGCCAGTGGCGACGGGGAGACGGATTACCCGGTACCGATGCGCGTCTACCACCCCAGGCCGGACAAGGCGCTCCCGGTGCTGGTATTCGCTCATGGCGGGGGACACATGGCGGGCAGCGTGAGCGTCTACGACCCCATTGCCCGCAAGCTGGCCGCTGCCAGTGACCGCTTGCTGGTCTCCGTGGATTACCGCCTGGCCCCTGAATGCCCGTACCCGTCAGGTCTGGTCGATCTGCAGAACGTGCTTCGCTGCCTGTATCCAACCCTGGAACGGCTCGGCGTCCCGCACCTGCGCCGACTCGCCGTGGCTGGAGACAGTGGTGGCGGTGCCATCACCGCATCTGCCGTGCATGAACTGGCAGACGGGGAAGGTATCGATATCGATCAGCAGCTGCTGATCTACCCGAGCCTGGACTACACCATGTCGTCTGAATCCTTGAGTTCGCTGGGCACGGGCTACCTGCTCGAGCGCGAACGTATCGACTGGCTGTTTCGACAGTACTTCCAGCATGACGAGGACCCCAGACTGGCGTCTCCCTTGTTCATGTCCCTGCCCGAAGGTTATCCGAAGACCATGGTTGTAACGGCAGGATACTGCCCCTTGCGTGATGAAGGGCTCGCCTATGTGGAGCGCCTCAAAGGGGCGGGGATCGAGGTCGATAGCCTGCACTTTCCCGGCATGATTCATGCGTTTCTCAATCTCGAGGATCTGGTGCCCGATGAATGCGCAGACTTCTACCGGTCGGTTGGTGCCTTTTTGCGCGACACCTGAGCGCCTTTATCGATCACGAGCGGTTGTTCAACATAAGCGGTTTTGCACGCGCGGGTTTGACATGGCTTTGAATAAGGTCTGTTACCCGTTGTTTTTCGATGGTTTCAAGCATCGTTTCTAAGCAGTTGTGCAATATCACGCTCGTCCTCAATCACCAGGACCGATTTTCCATCCAAACCGAGATTTCCGCAGACGCCGGCTAGAAAATGAGGCCGACTGCGTCGCGGAACTATTGCGCCCGGCGGCGCGTCGGCTGATGACCGTTGCCGGCAGGTGCAGGGAGGAGGGCAGCCGGCCGAATTGAGCAGCGTCTTGGGTCCCACCCGGGTGGAAAATGCGCCGATGGCGGCACTTTGAACCGCCGGGGTTTTCAGTGACTCTCACCAGCGGCCGGCAGTTTCAGCCAAGGGCGGGATCGCACGCGTGCCGGGGCGTGCGCAATAAGCCCCGACATCACGATGATCGCGATGAATATCTCCCCCCTCAGGGAAGGCACCGCCAGCGCGAGAGCCAACAGCATGGTCTTGAAAATTATCGTCAGACCTTTGAGCTCGAACAGCCACGCAGCCGTAGACCAGAAACACACGATCTGCACCAGCCCGAACACCGCCCCGAGCACCGACAGCGCCGGGACGACCGTCGCGATGCCGGCAACACCCACCAGGTGCGCGCAGCGCAAGCTGATATTGACCCAGCGCTGGCCAGGGAACACACGCGCCTCGTGAGGGAACAATAGCGAGATCAGGGTTGTTGCCATTTTGCGTGCTCAAAACTCATAGGCGAATTGGCCGCCAACGCGGTCTACATGGTCGTAGGGTAAATCATCGTCATTGGCCGCGAGCTCATCCTTGAACTCTTCATCAGATACTCCGATGCTGGGTTTGAGTCAGGGTACCACTACTCAGTTCGATCAATAGCGCCTGACGCCGGCAGAATGTGACGTGGGCCTGCTGATTTTGAAAGGAATGAGTTACAAAGAAATCGCGATCATGCGGGAGGTCAGCGAAAAGACGGTGAGACAGCAGGCGCATTCCATTTTTCGCAAAGGAAAACTGAGCGGGCGGGCCGCACTTTCCGCTTTCTTCCTAGAGGATCTGCTGATTCCTCCAAAACCGATACCATAGTGCGACTTCACGATCGTCTAGATGGAATCGTTTTCGCCGGAATCGTCTGCCTGTCCGGCAACATCTGCAGAGGCTTCATCCAGACCATGTCCTGCAGAAAGTGGCGGCATGACGGCCTCGAAGATGGCCACCCGCTCCTGCGGTGGAATATTTCGGCTGAGACGCTCTGTCTTTTTCTCCAGCCGGCTGTCGGATTCGACGCGTTTCCAGAATCGCAAGAGCCCTTCGCTGGAGTAGTCCGAGGTCTGAAGAATCCGCAACGCGATAGCGGCCATGTCCTCGATCTGCCAGTCGTCGTAGACACGATCGACGGGATCCAGGTCGGCAGCCTCGACATAGGCCCAACGTGTCATGCCGGTTCCGCTGATATTCACCGCGCCTTGCGTCAGAAGTAGAAGACCGACCGTGGTCACCGTATCGGTGAGGCTGAACAGCAGCTCAGAAGCGCCGCTGAACTCCACGGGATCCGTGTGTCTTGCCAGACCGTGCGCAATCTCGCAAGCCAGCAGGCCGGCCAGCTCGGACTCGTCTTCAATGACGTCGAATATGCCTGACCATACGAAAATATAGTTTCCCTGTACCGCTCGCACATCTGCCACATCGGGCGCGTCAAACAGGAAAACGCGCCAGTCGTTGGGGTTGGTCATGGCCGACTCAGCCAGGTGAGTGAACGTGTCACTTAGCTGATAGCGACGCAGGCTGCCGGTATCGAGCTGATAATCCTCGCTCAGGGAATGGAAAACACGTCTCCCGTTCGCGTCTTCGCCGACCGTTGGCGAAGACGCGACAGGGATGGTGCCGTGTGCGACACGTGTCTGCTGCACCGAGCAGGCGCCAAGCCACAGGCAGGCAATCGCGACATACCACAGCTTTTGTCGGTTCGGCTCTTTCATGCTCCGGTAGCACGGCTCATGGAACACTTTGCATCAACGCGAGTGCAGATTTGGCTGCAATTATAGTCCACCGGTGCCGATTTCTCAGCCGGCAGGGCGGACCATTTTCCTACAAGTCCGCGGGGTAAGCGATGCTGCCATCCCGGCATAATACCGGCTGTCAAGCAGAATACAGGCCACACCGATGCTCAACATGGATTTCGACAAACGGGTCGCGATCGATACCAGCCGGCGGGACTGGGAACCCAGCCCCATGTCCGGTGTGTGGCGCAAGCCACTCGCGCGCGCGGAGGCCGAGCGCGGCCATACCACCAGTCTCGTGCGTTTCGATCCGGACTCATACTTCTCGCGCCACGAACACCCGCAGGGTGAAGAGATCCTGGTCTTGGAGGGCACATTCTCGGATGAGCACGGTGACTATGGTCCCGGCACCTATTTTCGCAATCCACCCGGGTCCGGCCATACGCCTTTCAGCAAGAATGGCTGTGTACTGCTGGTAAAACTCGACCAGTTTGCCTCGGATGACACCGACCCGGTGCGCATCAATACCCTCGATACGCCGTGGCTACCCGGTCAGGGGGGGCTAGAGGTGATGCCGCTACACGAATTCCGTGGGGAGCATGTGGCGCTGGTGAATTGGCCGGCGGGTGAACGATTCCAGCCACACAGCCACTTCGGCGGCGAAGAGATCTTTGTGATCTCCGGCGAATTCAAAGACGAGTTCGGCAGCTACCCGGCCGGTAGCTGGCTGCGTAGTCCCCACATGAGCCGGCACCATCCATTCGTTGACCAGGATACGGTGATCTGGGTAAAGGTCGGCCACCTGCCGGTATGACTTTGCGGATCTGCTCCCCAGTTGGCAGGAGACAGCCCGAGTCATGGAGCGATCATCGTTCGCATGGCGGGCCCATACCGGAACAACCGGTTCAAACTGGCAGTTGCTGAGCCTGCTCGATCAAACCACGCTCCGGCTGAGTTCATCAGGCCCAGTTTTTTCATGGCTTGGCAGATTCCGCGACCCGCCAGGCATTGAATCTGGATCTCGCTGAGCGCAGCGGGTACGCCTCCGCAATGGTCGGGCGTGCTTGCTCGGTTTGACTGGCCGCTATCATGACAGCGGCAAGCTTAGGCCAGGTCTCAACAGGGCTTCCCCGATCCGGGCCTCGTTCAATGTCTCAAGTTTGTAACTGCACAGACGACATAAGGCACAGGTTACATCAATAGAACGGGCTGAAACGCCTCGATCGTGTCCCGTCCGCTCAGCACTTTGAACTCTCAACTGACTTTCTGGGTACCGAATGGTGGTTGAGCTTTACGAATTTGATTGGTCGATGGAGAAACTAGATGAATTTTGCAAAAGTCCTTCCACTGCTTACCGCAGGTCTACTTGTTTCAATGAGTTCTTATGGCATCAGCCTCCCCGTTAAGACCGACAAAAGCTACGTTTCGCCGGAAACTGTAGCCGGGGCTATGACAGTGGATGCTGCCAAAGCCCACGAGCTTTGGAAGAATCGGGCCTGGTTCGTGGATCCTCGCAAACCGGAGCAATACGAAGCCGGACGTATCCCGGGTTCGCTGAATATCGAATACGATCCTGGCACCCCCGATCAACAGCTGACAGAGGCCTCACTTGCAGCCGAGGTTCCCAAGTCGGAGCCGGTCGTTTTCTACTGCAATGCGGCTGGCTGCGACAGATCAAGCTGGGGCGCCGGTTTAGCGGTCAAATGGGGCTGGCAGGAAGTCTATTATTTTAGAGAAGGCTATCCCGGCTGGACGAAAGCGGGATATCCGGTGGAGTAAATCTTACAGCGAATCGGATCCGCAGAAGGCCCTGGCCCCCGCAACAGAAGGGGGCCTGGCATTCTCGCACTGTCGTGCACGACTTTCCTATCTGCAATGAAGTTGAAACAGAGATAACCCCATGAACATACTCCGCCGGCTTTCCCTCAAGCAACGTCTGAGTATTGCCACAGCACTGGGTTTCATACTGGTCGCGGTCTCGCTGCTGGGTGTCGGCAAATACCTGAGCGGTATGCAAGAGAAGGAGTTTCAGACCGCTTACATCAGTGGATTGAGCAATCTGTGGAATGCCGTGGGTGAGAATGAGCGCGCGACCATGGCGTCGAACTTCAGCGCGCTGACGAGAAACCGCAAGTTGAGTGCTGCACTATACAAGGGCAAGAACGACGCCGTGCTCGATGCTGTGGGCCCTACTGCAACAAGATTGTCCGCAATGGATATTGCGGACAATCTGATGATTATCAACAAAGATGGGCAGGTCAGCTACTCATCGCATGATGCAGCGACCCAGGCGCCGCAGGTTGCCAGGGATGCTCTCGCGTCGGGTAAACAAGCCTCGGGCTTTGAGCGCACATCCGACGGGCGATTGGCCAACATGGTGGCATTCCCGATACTTGACCGATCAGACCTGGTTGGTGTCGGCGTGCTGCAAAAAACACTCGCCGCAGCGGTGAAGAAAATCAAATCGGCCAATGGCAAAGAGATCGCCGTACTGGATCTTTCCGGCAATACCGTTACTGCAACGACAGACCTTGTACCGAAAATGGACCCGGCGGCGATAGCTATAGCGCCTTATCGGGAAGTGCGCAGCCAGGACCGGGTGCTGGGGGTTGGTGCCGTACAGTTGCTTGATTCAGCGGGCAAGGCCGTGGGGGTGTTGGTTTCCACCGAGGATGTCACATCAACAGCATTGGCCAAAGCGCGCTTCCAGATGATTGGTTACGCAGTCGCAGGCGCAGTGATTCTGTTTCTGTCCATCGGCATTGGGCTTTACATGAAGCATGCTTTACGGCCCCTGGAAATGGGCGTTCGGCATATGGAAAGAATTGCGGCTGGTGATCTGTCGGAAGATATTTCGCACAGCAGCTCCGATGAATTCAAGTCCCTGTTGGATTCTATGCAGAAAATGAATGGTGATTTACGGCAATTGGTCGGAACGGTCGCAAGCACCTCGGAGGACCTGACGGAAACCGTAGCCAAGGTGGAAGATGCCTCGGTTCTCACCGGCGATGCCGTTACCCAGCAGAAGCTGGAGTTGGAGCAGCTTGGAACAGCGCTGGTTGAAATGAGCACGACTGCAGACAATGTCGCGGAGGATATAAACAGGCTTGCTGCAGCCGCCAATGAATCGCTGAGTGCAACCGAACAGGGTAACGAGGTTGTCCAGAAATCAATGGAGGAGATCAACAGGCTCACCGATGAGATACGTGGAAGCAGCGAACTGGTCGTGGCGCTCGAAAACAAGAGCGGTCAAATCGGCGTCGTAATCGATGTGATCAAGAATATTGCCGAACACACCAATCTTCTGGCCCTCAACGCTGCCATAGAGGCTGCCCGTGCGGGTGAGCAGGGACGTGGCTTTGCTGTAGTGGCCGACGAAGTGAGGTCCCTGGCGGGTAGAACCCAGGAATCCACCGCGGAGATCGAGCAGATCATTGTGGACCTGCAGCGGGATGTCGGTAAGGTGGTCTCCGTAATGACGAGCGGTGTGGAACACGCCAACAAATCATCGGAACAGGCGGAGAAAATCGGCGAAACACTGAATTCGGTAAGTCAGCGGGTGGCTACCATCAGCGAACTGAGTGCCCAGGTTGCCACCGCAGCCGAAGAGCAAAGCGTCACCACAGAAGAGATGAACAGAAACATACATCGCATCTCTGAGGGTGCAGATGCCACCTCTGAGCAGACGAAATCGACGAGCAGGACTATCGGGCAACTGGTTGAGCTTTCGAAACTGCTGAAACAAGAGATGAGTCGATTCAAGATCGCTTGAGGCCCTCGGAGTGGTCAGCATTTTCTGGATCTCCACGACGACGTCGTTCACGTTCAGGATGACCGGCTTGATCACCTGTT
>CAZCDY010000024.1:500-4178 GCA_964497145.1 uncultured Gammaproteobacteria bacterium | reverse complement strand
TGCCGATGATGAACGGCGAAGCTGACGACGGGGCGATCAACAACTGCTGTGCCCCTTAACCAGCTTCGATCATCACCTTTGTGACCGCGCACCAGGCATCAGCAAGATTCTTGAGATTGTAGCCACCACCCCCCAGTGCCAGCAGCCGGCCCTGACAGTGACGATCGGCCAGCGCACAAAGCCGGACCGTTGCGTGGCGATGGGCCTCGCTGGTATACGCCAGGTGGGTAATGGGATCGCCCGCCAGACTGTCGGCACCGCACTGAAAAAGTATGAACTCGGGCTGCGCCCTATCGATAAAATCCTCGACGTACTCCCAAACGTCGAAGAACATCCGGTCGTTGGCCCGTGGCGGCATTGGAACATTGAGCTTTGTCCCGCTGGCCGTGCCTTTGCCCGTTTCTTCGACTGCGCCGGTTCCCGGATACAGATAGCGACCATCCTCATGAATGTCGGCGATTGTCAGTTCCGGATCGTCTTCGAAGGCGTAAAAGACACCATCGCCGTGATGGGCGTCAATATCGACATAGGCGATGCGGCGAACGTCGAACAGCTGCCGTAAGGTCTCGATCGCCACGCCGCAGTCGTTAAACACGCAAAACCCCGCGGCCGCCGTGCGCCGTGCATGGTGCATCCCGGCAATGGGAACGAAGGCGCGACGTGTCTTGCCATGGATCAGGTCGGCGACCGCCTGTAGCACGGTACCGACGACCCGGGCCGCGGCCTCGTAGACACCAGGAAATGCCGGGGTATCGCCACTGTCGAGGTATCCGGTGCCCCTTGTCGAGGCCTGCTGCACCCGGTCAATGTACGCAGCCTGGTGGAAACGTTCGATCTCCTCTCTGTGCGCCACCCTCGGCCTTGCCAGACGACATTGTTGCTCCAATCCCAGTTGGCGAAACTGGGTAAGGAAGGCGTCATGCCGCAATGGTCCAAACGGATGATCGGCGCCGAAGTTATAATCGCCGAGTCGATCTCCCGCATAGACACTGACAGATGGCATGTCAGCTGCTGCTGATTCCGACACAAAAGCCCCCCGTGCGGTTTTGGTGTCGCCCGGACCCCATCAGGATCATTGGCAACAGGTGATTGGGTGAATCCAAGGATCTCGCTCTTTCCAGCCATCGAGAAGGTGGTCGATCAAGCTGTCTGCAATGAGCATGGATCACTTCCTTCAAAAGGATGAGTAAAATGCCACTTACACAGAATTTTTACACTCTCTTTTGACGGTGCATACCCTTTGATGATGCGGTTCGTCCTGTTGCTTGTCTTGCTGTCGTCAGGTAACTCTGCTTCGGCTGAGGCACCGGCCTGGGTTACTGCAGACGGTGAGGGGCAGGCAAAGGTTCATTTGTGGTTTTTCTGGTCGCAGCATTGCCCCCACTGCCGTGACGCCAAGATTACCGTGGAGCGCCTGGACCGTGACCACCCCTGGTTGGTGCTGCATTCCCACGAGGTCACGGCAAGCCCCGCAGATGCCCGACTTTATACGGAAATGGCAGGCATTCTCGGGCATGAGGCGCGTTCGGTACCGGGTTTCTTGATGTGCGGTGAGATGATGACCGGCTTTGATCGAGAGGATACTACCGGTCCTTTGCTGGAACAGTGGGCGCGAACATGCCTGGTGCGGGCAATGCAGGCAGACAATCCCGGTGCGGCCGCAAAATCCGGGCCTGTACAACCTGCATCGCATGTGGTCGCTGGCTTTGATCTGGCGCAGCTGTCTCTACCGGCCGTCACGATTCTGCTCGCTGCCATGGACGCCTTTAATCCATGTGCCTTCTTTGTGCTGCTGTTCCTGCTCAGCCTGCTTACACATGAACATTCTCGTGTTCGCATGTTGATTATCGGTGGGGTGTTTGTCCTGTTTTCCGGACTGGTCTATTTTGCTCTGATGTCGGCCTGGCTGAACATTTTCCTGATCACCGGAGAGTTGCGAATCGTGACCTTGGCTGCGGGTCTCCTGGCGATCAGCATGGCGGTGATTAATCTGAAGGATTATTTTTGGTTAAAACGAGGTTTCTCTCTATCCATTCCGGACAGTGCCAAGCCTCGTCTGTTTGACCGCATGCGGCGTCTGCTTCAGGCGCGCAAGCTGCCAGCTATGCTTCTCGGAACAATCATCCTCGCGCTCGCAGCCAACAGCTATGAACTGCTGTGCACAGCAGGCTTTCCGGTGATCTATACGCGCCTGCTGACCCTCCAGGGCTTGTCCGATCCAGCCCACTACGCCTACCTGGCTCTGTATAACATCGTCTATGTGTTGCCTTTGTTCATCATCGTGGTCGTGTATACGCTCACCCTTGGCTCGCGCAAGCTCAGTAAAGGGGAAGGGCGGGTTCTCAAACTCGTCTCCGGGCTGATGATGCTGGGGCTCGGGAGCGCCCTGGTGGCGGCACCGGATTACCTGTCCAAGCCGGAAGTTGCCGGAGGCTTGATTATTGTCGCGGTTTTCGCTGGTGCACTGGCATGGAGGCAGGAGAAAAAAGGCTCCCGATAAGCGCTTCCATGGCGGTCATGATCTTGGCCGGGCCGATCGGGATGATGTCTCCAAAACCCAATGTCTTATAAACCACTGCCGAACAATAGAAGAAGGAATAGAACTGATGGCTTTGCATGCCATGAAGTTCACCGAAGCCAATCGCAATCAGGGCCCAGAAGGCCATTATGCTCTGCAGTTATTTTCAAACAACTGGGCTTGTCGATAGCCGTTCCCGCAAACTACGCGCCTTTATAATCAGCATCAGCAGGCTGCCCAGGATCATCATGATTGCGGCCAGGTAAAGTCCGTCGCTGTAGCTGCCATCTCCCTCCGCAAGCAGCCCGGTAATCGCAGGGGCGGCGATCTGCGCGATTCCATAAGAGATGGTCATTTTACCCATCATTTTTGCAGGCCTGGTGGGGTAGAAACGCCCGGCCATTGTCAGTACGAGGCTTACGATGCCGATGAATGTGCCACCGAACAGTGTGGCGCCAAGCAGCGTGATTTCAAGGCTGGGGGCGGTCATCGGAAGGATGATGCCGACGATCTGCAGTGTGAAAGCGCCGATCAGTGCATTGAGTTCACCAATTCGCCTTGCGATCAGATCCCAAACGATGCAGGCCGGAGCGGCAGCCAGACCCAGCACCATGAACGTCCAGGAGCCTTTGCCCTGCAGACCGGGTAGCTGCTCGACGATGGCGACGATAAAGGTAGCGCTTACCGCGTAGCCGACACCAGCACAGAAGTAGGCGGCCATGAACAAGCGCAAAAAGACCTTACTGGGCGGCCGGTCGACCATCGGTGCCCCGTTTTTTGTGGACGACCGGACTTCAGGAGGCGGTAGCCACGCCCAGGCAGGTATGGCCATCAGTGCGCCTATAAAGCTCAACAGTACCCATTGTTCGCGCCAGTCGAAGTGGGGGAGCATCAGTTCGGCGGCACTTCTGTTCAATGACCGCTTGAATCCGCAACCCTGAAGAGACATTCATCTACGGGAATTATCTTCGCGTTGACATGCGGAAGGTGGGTAGGAATATTGCGAACGTAGAAAAAGCGAAAAGGTGGGGAAATGGAAAAAACAGGAAACATGCCAATATGGGTTTATCTCGCTTTTTCGAGTATTGCAACGAGGAAGACCGCCTTATTTTTGATCTGGGCCTGCGCGATATTTTCGATCTATAGCATTCCTTGGGCCA
>CAZCDY010000024.1:0-490 GCA_964497145.1 uncultured Gammaproteobacteria bacterium | reverse complement strand
GATGATCGTGGCGGATCAGCCAGTGGAGGATCAAGCCCGAGCCGAGCAACAGTCCGGCGGCGCTGCTCAGGCCGGCCACAAAGCGCAGTATTGCCCACAACCACAGGTTGTCGGTCAGCCCCATACCGATGGTAGTGATAAGCGCGAGTATCAGGCCCAGGCGATACAGTCGATCCTTGAGCACGATGTTACTGATCAGCGATGCGATGATGGCACCGCTCAGGTAGCCCATGTAATTGATTGCTGCCAGCCAACCGCCTTCGGCGACACCCAGTCCCGCTTGCTGCTGCATCAAGGGCAACAGCGGCGTGTAGGCAAAACGGGCGATTCCCAGCATTAGCACCAGGCTGATAACGCCGGCGCTGAGCACTTTGAATCGTTCGATTCGTGAATTGGCCATTACGGCTCCCAAGCGTCATTTGGTGGCCGTCCCACCGGTTCAAATGTCCCGAGTTTACTGGTTTCTGCCATTCTCAAGCCCAGTCAGTCG
>CAZCDY010000023.1:20588-32389 GCA_964497145.1 uncultured Gammaproteobacteria bacterium | reverse complement strand
TGATCCTGGTGGGTGCAATTTTCGTCGGCAGCATGGATACGGTCTGGCATGGCGAGGTGCGCGGCCGACGCGGGCAGCCGACCCGGTGGGCCTACCGGGGAGACGAACGCCGGCAGTTTCAGGCCGGCGACGAGATCGGGCGCTTCAACATGGGCTCGACGGTGATCGTGCTGCTGCCGCAAGGCGCGGCGGACTGGGAGCCGGATCTGGGCCCCGGCGACCAGGTGACCCTAAGGCAGGCCATCGGCCACCCCAGGAATCCTCGCTGAGCTTTCCCGCCGTCACAACCGGCCTGCCAACCCCCGGTGTCCCTGCATCAGGGCCCAATCGCGCGCCGACCGGCCCTGTTTATCACGCACCCCGGCATCCGCACCCAGCGCCAGCAACAGCTCCACCGTATCGGCATGGCCGCGCTTGGCGGCCCAGATCAATGCCGTCCAGCCACGCGTGATCTCGACCTCGTCGACCGCGGCGCCGGCCCTGGCCAGTGCCCGTACGACCCCGCTGTGGCCGTTGCCTGCCGCCAGCATCAGCGCCGTGTAGTAGCCCTTTTCGTGCAGGTTGACCTGGGCCCCGGCCGCCAGGAGTTCCTCCACCGTCTCGAGGTGCCCGAACTGTGCCGCCAGCATCAGCGGCGTGCGGTAACAGACATCGCGCTGATCCACGCTGCCGGCGTCGGCTATCGCCTGCAGCAGGGATTCAGTCCTGCCCTGTTCGGCCAGTGCGTGGAGTGCCGGAGCTGCGTCCTGCCCGGTCCCAGCAAGTTCACAGGCCGACAGGGTCAAGATCAGAAAGGGTGTGGCGAGCCGGAGCATCGGGCCAGTGTGCCCGGCCGCCCGGATGCCGGCATTGATGATCCGCAGATCGACGGTCGATTCAACAGCGCTGCAGCGAAAAGCTCAGAACACGGTCGATGTCGTCCTCGCCGAGGTGGAGCATGAGCAGCCGGTCGAGGCCGACCGCCACGCCGGAGCAATCGGGCAGGCCGTGCTGCATGGCCCCCAGCAGCAGGTGGTCCACCCTGATCGGCGACAGCCGCCGGGTGCGCCGCTGGCAGTTGTCCGCCTCGAAGCGCTGTGCCTGCTCATCGGCGTCCACCAATTCGTGGAAACCGTTCGCGAGCTCGATACCGGAAAAGTACAGCTCGAAGCGTGCCGCCGTGCGCCCGTCTGGGTTGAGCCGCGCCAGCGCCGCCTGGCTGGCTGGATAGTCGGTGACGAAGCATAACTTCCCCTGCCCGAGATGGGGCTGGATCAGGTGGCTCATCAGCAGGTCCAGCCAGCCATCGCGGTCCAGCTCCAGGGCATCGACCCCGAGCACATGATGCTCGACCGCCAGGGCCTGCAGCCGTTGCACCGGACACTCCATCACATCCACCCCGAACCATGATCGGAAAAGGTCGGTGTAGGATTCGCGCACAGACTCCAGGTCCGTGCGACCCAGGACCAGGCGCACCACCAACGCCACCTCGTCCATCAGCTGCCTGAGATCGAAGCCGGGGCGGTACCATTCCAGGATCGAGAATTCGGGATTGTGCAGACGCCCGGCCTCGCCGTTGCGGAAGGCCTTGCAGATCTGGTAGATCGCACCGACGCCGGCCGCAAGCAGCCGTTTCATGGCGAATTCAGGCGACGTCTGCAGGTAAAGCCCCCTGCCGCGGGGGAAAACCGGGCCGGTATAGCGTGCGCGCAGGGGCTGCAGCCCCGGATCGGTCCCCGCCGAGCTGCACGCCAGAGGCGTCTCCACCTCCATGACTCCGGCATCGGCAAAGTAACCCCGCAGATCGGCAAGCATGATGGCGCGGGCACGCAGTGCTTCCAGGTTGGCACCCGGCCGCCAGTCCTCGACCGGCAAGCCCCTAGTCGTCCTTCACCCGGCTGACATAGGCGCCAGTGCGGGTATCGACCTTGATTTTCTCACCGCTCTGAATAAACAGGGGGACACGCACCACCGCGCCTGTCTCGAGAGTGGCAGGCTTGCCACCACCACCCGAGGTGTCGCCCTTGAGCCCGGGGTCGGTCTCCGTGATCTCCAAGGTTACGAAATTCGGTGCTTCCACCGCGATGGGCGCATTGTTCCAGAGCACAACCATGCAGTTGTCCTGCTCCTTGACCCACTTCACCGCTTCACCCATGGCGGTTTCATCCGCCTGGTACTGCTCGAAGGAATCGTTATCCATGAAGTGCCAGAATTCGCCGTCGCCGTAGAGATACTGAAGGTCTCGATCTATGACGTCGGCGGCTTCGACCGATTCGCCGGACCGGAAGGTCTTTTCAAGGACACGGCCTGTCTTAAGATTGCGTATCTTCACGCGGTTGAACGCCTGGCCTTTGCCCGGCTTGACGAATTCGTTTTCAATGATGGTGCATGGGTCACCGTCGAGCAGCAGCTTGAGGCCACCCCTGAATTCGTTTGTGCTGTATGTTGCCATTCAATCCTCACCAAAACCTAAAGCGACCAAAGCCTGTAATGATAACCTGTTCCCCTCCGCGCTTGGAATCTGAACCATGGCAGCGCGAACTGGCCAATGCCGTGACCGACCCGGCCGAGTTGCTGCGCATGCTTGACCTCGACCCGGCCCATCTGCCCCAGGCACAGATGACGGCGGCACGGTTTCCACTCAGGGTACCGCGTTATTTCGTGAATCTGATGTGTCCCGGGGAAGCACTTGATCCGCTGCTGGCACAGGTGCTTCCCCTGGTGGAGGAGGAACAGCCGGTTGCCGGTTACCGCGAGGACCCCGTCGATGACATGGCGGCGTCGCGGCAGCACGGTATCCTGAAGAAATACCATGGCCGCGCACTGATGATCACCACCGGTGCCTGTGCGGTCCATTGCCGTTACTGCTTTCGCCGCCACTTCCCCTACGCTGAACATTCCGTATTGCGCCACTGGCAGGATGCCTTGAAGACACTGCGCGGGCTACCGGACACCAATGAGCTGATCCTGAGCGGCGGCGACCCGCTCAGCCTATCCGATGCCCGTCTCGGGCAGCTGCTGGAAGAGGCGCACAAGCTGTCACAGCTGCAACGTCTGCGCATTCACACCCGCCTGCCCGTGGTGCTGCCTGCGCGCGTTACCGCCGAACTGTCCCGGCTTCTTTCCGACAGTCGCCTGCAGATCGTGCTGGTGATTCATGCCAACCACCCGCATGAAGTCACCCCGTCGCTAGGGCGTGCGATGTGTCAACTGGCCGCGGCCGGCGCAATACTGATGAACCAATCCGTATTGCTCAAGTCTGTCAACGATGATGCCGATACCCTTGCAAGATTGAGTGAGGCGTTACTTGGGATCGGGGTCTTGCCGTATTACCTGCATCTTCTCGACCCGGTGGCAGGTGCGGCCCGCTTCGAAGTCCCGCAGGCAGGGGCCGAGCGGCTGCTGGAGGCATTGCGGTCGCGGTTGCCGGGTTACCTGGTACCAAGACTGGTGCGGGAACTCCCGGGGGCACCCTACAAGACACCGATTTCGCATTTGTGAATTCGTTCGCCTCACAGACTGCACTTAGGCAAGGTGTGCAGCTAAGATTGTACGGCGACAGTGAGTTAGCTCGCTGTATCATGAAGTGACGGAATTCCGTCGCATGGACGCCATGGACATCACAAAAATCAGATTTTGAGTGCTGGCGACGAAATTGACCCAATCAGACGACAACTCAGATACCCAGGCATCGGCCAAATCGGCCGGGTCGGCCCAACGCCCCCTGCTTGGACTGCAGATCCCTAAGCAGGCGCCGCCCAAGGCCGACAATATGTTGCTCGACCTGAAGGAAACCGAGGCCTGGTTCAACGCACTACCGATGGCGAACGTGGGTGAAACCGCACGTCAGGTATTCAGTACCCTGGTGGAATTCAACCGCATCGAGATTCCGGACCTGCTGCGTGCAAAGACGGTCGAAAAGTTCCGTCCCCCGGTCGAGTACATCACCAACAATCTGCAGAAGTACTACGTTGAAGTGGGCCTGCCTTTTTCGACCAAAGGCTGGAAGACGGCCTCTCTGGCGCGCGAAATGCAGAAAGAGCTGGCAATCTCTTACAAGCTGATCGTCGAACACATGATCTCGGGCGACAGCGCCAACTTTGACCGCCGCCTGCTCGTGATCGCGCTGCACCGTGCGCTCTATTATCTCGGACAGTGCCTGCTGCAGAACGCCCTCGTCTACACCGCCTGGCCGGAAGGGATCTGGCGCGAGATCAACAGCATCTACGCCTATGCCTCGCAGAACGATGTCCACCAGGTCCAGGTCAAACCCGACGACGGCAAGGCCGCGCGCGGCAGCACCAGCATCGAAGATCTGTTCAAGTCGCTGATGCTTTTTGCCAGCGCGACACCGCACCGGCTGCGCCAGAACCACGCGCGCCTGCTTTTCTCACTCCTGGACGAGTGGTCTCAATATACGACCATATTGACGAAAGACGATGGTGGCACCAGCCTTGGACGCTTCAATGTCGACCTCTGGACCGACTCGGCACCGATGCACAATTCCCTGCGCACACCCATGCCGGGCAAACGTATGGCCATTCTCGATGTGCGCGAACTGCTGAAGAGACTTCGCAGCGATTTCGAACAGGCGCCATGGGATAACCGAACCGCGTTGCAATCAGGCAAGCCGATTGTCACCCGGCCTTTGCTGCGGTTGTTGATCATGGCCTGGAGCCGGCCGCCGGATCGGCGTTTTGTGCGCACCAGATTGAATTTCGACCTCAACGTGGTTGCCGGCCTGCACGCCATTCACGCCAACCAGCAGGCGGACGATGCTCCCCCTTACGAACCCACCACCGCAGCTTTGTTCGCATTGCAGGAGGCAGACCCCCGCACCGCGAAATCCCACGCCAAAATCAAATGGACGTCGGGTAGTCTCGAAAATGTCTCCCTGGCACCGCTCGACAGCGAATTTGTCAGCGATTCGCTGTTCAATGACAGCTACCTGCTCACCAACCATGGACTGGGGCCGGCATCCAAGCTGAACGAATTCGCCGAAGAACCCAAGGCGTCAGTGGAAACAGGGCCCGAATCGGGCCGCCACCCGGTCAAGACCATCAACGAAAGCGCAGGCGGGTATTGTATCCGCTGGCAGGGCGAAGGCATTCCACGCGTGAAAATTGGAGAACTGATCGGCGTGGAGTCGCCTTCTGATCGTCGTACCTATGGTCTGGGAGTAATCCGCTGGATGAAGCAGCTGGGAGAACAGAAGCTCGATCTCGGCCTGGAGATCATCTCCACCCGCTGCGAATCAGCCGATGTGCGAGAGGCCGCAAAAACATCACCGCGCGTGCGGGCACCCTTTTACAAATGCCTGGTGATAAACGACACCGACCCGTCAGCCAATGCCACGGCAAGCCTGGTGATGAGTGCCATGAATCTCCAGACAGGGGTTGATCTGTCTTTGTCTATCGGTGAGAAGGAACAGCTGATTCGCCTCACCAAGCTGGTCGAATTCAGCAGCGCCTTCGCCCGCTATCACTTCGAATTCGTAAAAACGGAAAAAGATGAACAGGCCGACGAGGCCCGCCCGGGCGACGACTTCGACGATCTCTGGAGCAGCCTTTAATATGTCGGCGCATCGATACAGGTCTCTGAAGCGGTTTCGGCCGAAAACGATGAGCGGCAAGGAAATATCAACCTATGGCCGCTAATGCTGAATTTGCCGTGCAAAGCCCCGAACTGACCGGAAACCCGGTTGAGATGTTCGTCGTGGGCTGTTCATTGGGGGTGGCCGATGGCTTCGCCAATGCGTTGCGCAACCAGGGCCAGGCGACACATCTCAAGACCGCGGAAAGTCTCGCGGACCTTGACGAGCAATTGGCGACCGACGCCTGCAATCTCGTGATATTGAACACGGACGCAGAATCCATCCCTATCCTTGAAGCAATAGACAAGATCCGTGGCGTAGTCCCGACGGCAATCATACTGCTTGTAGGCAAAAAGATAGGCGCACACAAATCGCTGGCGATCGAACAGGGACTGCAGGACCTGATCGACATCAAGGACCCCGACCACCTCGCACTTGCGGTAAAGCGCGAACACCAGACACTTATGCTGCGCCAGGAGCTTGCCCGTCTCAGGGAACAGATTGAGGAAGCGGACGCACTCAGCGATCAACTGGTTCAAAGCTCACGTGATGCCATTGCCTATATCCACGAAGGCATGTATCTGAACACCAATCAGGCCTACCTCGATATGTTCGGGCACGAATCCGCAGAAGAGATCGATGGCCTGCCGATCATGGACATGATCGACGCAGAATCACGCGCCAGTTTCAAAATGGCGCTGCGCAAGGTCGAACACAATGGCAAACACACGGAGGAACTCCGTTGCGTTACCAGTGATGGACAGTCGTTCACTGCACGCATGGAGTTCTCACCGGCCAGTATCGACGGCGAATATTGCACACAGGTCATGATCCGTGACCAGGGACAGAACCTTGCGCTGGAGCAGAGGATCGAGGAACTCACCAGCAAAGACACCCAGACCGGTTTCTTCAACCGCCAGGCGTTCATGGAGCGTCTTGATGCCTTGATTGGTGGCGAGGAGCACAAAGACAAGAATCACACGCTGGTTCAGTTGTCCATCACCAACTACGCAGACATGCGAGAAAGCTGCGGTTTTGGCTGCGCCGAACAGATGCTGACCGAGGTCGCCAGTGTGCTTGCCGCCACCGCAGCAAGAGCGCATACGATCGCACGTTTCGGTGATCACGATTTCATGGTCCTCTGCGACGATGAAGAACCGGCTATGGAGATCGCCGAGCGCTGCCTCCACAAGCTGCGTGGGCAAGCCTTCAAAAGCATACGCGACTCCCTGATCAAGCCAGTCTATTCGGTTGGTGTAACCCGTGCTGACAAGGGCCTGGAAATCAGCGCCCATGAACTCGTAAACCGATCGTGCCGGGCCACCGGGATCGCACGTAGCGAGGGCGAGAATCGCGTCGTGTTCTACGACGAGCAGATCCCCAGCGACACCAGCCACCTGCCCGAGGCCGATGCCACGGTCATCAAGCAGATAGACGATGCCCTGGCCAATGATGGCTTCCGCCTGAAGTACCAGCCGATTGTCAGCCTGCAGGGTGACACACGTGAGAACTACTCCGTTTACCTGCGACTTGTCGACGACGACGGAAAGGAACTGGTGCCAGACGTTTTTCTGTCGCCGGCTCGCGACCCGGGGCGGCTGGCCGAGATCGACCGCTGGGTCGTGCGCAATGCGATCCGCGAATTGGCCAGCCACCGTCGCAACGGACAGAAAATCATATTTCATATCATCCTGTCACGTGCGGGGATCGAAGACGATTCGATGTTGTTGTGGATCTGTGACTGCCTGCGTGAATTCCGCGCCAAGGGGGCCTGGCTGGTATTCCAGTTCCGAGAGAACGACCTGCGCAATGCGCTGCAACCGGCCCGCGAACTGATCGAGGGACTCAAAAAGATCAACTGCCGGATTGCGATCAACAACTACACCGAGAGTGACACCGGTGACGGCCTGCTCAAGCATCTCGGCATCGACATCGTGAAGCTCTCGCCGGAGTACATGCGTGATCTCGCGACAGACGCCTCGCAGCAAAGCAAAATGAGCGCCGTCAACAAACAGTTGCAGGCAGATGGATACAAGACCATCGCCAGTAATGTCGAGGATGCCGGCAGTCTTGCCATTCTATGGAACATCGGCGTGAACCACATCCAGGGATATTTCCTGCAGGAACCGTCGAGCACGATTACCTTCGAAGAAGAATCGTGAGTGCGGACGTCCGGGAAATTGCCCGGGCACCGTGCATCTCCCCCTGCGCGGAACCGTCACCGCCTTTCCAAGCAATGATCAGCGGGCACTTTCAGCCAGCCGCGACCTCGTGACGCGCAAGAGCAATCGGACGTTGCTGAAACCGCCAGGCTGGGCGCTCTTCCGCGCCCGCCGGCTCACCAGGGCATGAAGGAATTCATGAACGACATCGGGCGCCCGATACTTTGATTCATCCGTGACAGGTCGGTCTGCATGAAGTGCGTCGAGCGACCCATACTGTGGGTCGCATAAGTCATGGATTGAATCGCACCATCCATCGAATCCAGGTTGGCCAGCATCGGTTCCAGGGTCGCAACCTTGTTGTCGATGGAATCCATGGTGACCGTCATGGCCCGGATATTCGCCGTCAGCTGACTCATGTTTTCAGAAACATTCTGCATATTGCCGGCCAGGGTCGTCATGTTGGTGTCGACGCTGATTGCCAGGTAATGCACGTCCTTGGCCAGGTTGTAGATCAGATAGAAACCGTAGGCGGCAAGAATAATGAAGGCGAAAAGCGACGGATAGACAATGAGTTCCCAACGCCTGGCGCTCGATTCGAAGACCTCTGAGAGTCTTGCATAGCCCGCATTCGCGTCGGCAACAATCTCAGTGGATTGATCAGCATTGCTCACAGCATGTCCTCAGTATCACGTTCATCGGTATTTGGTAATTTTATCATAAAATACCAATTGAAGAGTATAGATACTGATTATTAGCGGCTGCCTGGCCACGAGCCTGAGCCGCCATCACGGCAAACCCGCGTCCGCGATCAGGGCGTCAGCTGTTCTGCTCTGCCATCCCCCTCACGCGTTAGCAACTCAATGATTTCTTTTAGCTTTTCACTTTCACCAGCGGCCTTTAAACGCACCCCCGCCTCGTAAAAGGCATCCAGTGCCCGATCGGATTTACCCATAGACTGGTAGAGGTTTCCGAGCTCCCCAAAGGCATCCGCATCTGCCGGGTAATCGGATATCAGCGCCATATAAGCGGCCTCGGAAGTCTCGAACTCACCGCTCCAGAACGCACGTCGGGCCTGCTGCAGGTAATCGTCACGGGTTGTGACGACAGGCCCCGGCAGGGGGTCCTCATCCGGTGGCCGGAATGGCTCGGTGGCCCTACCTGACAATACACCCCGGGCTGCTGGGGCCTCACCCGGCTGTCCGTAGATCGGCAGACTTCCACCGATCAGTTTGGGCGCCGGGCGTCCGGCCTTTTTCGAGCGGGCTTCCTCGCCGCCCACGTCCGCCTTTTCCGACGCTGCCCCAGCCCGGCCCGGTTCCGCCACTGCAGCTGCAGGGAGATCAGAGTCAGGTGGCGTTCGGTTTGCCGGATGAGGCCTGAAGGTAGAGGAAACCGGTTCACCGTGCCCGGCAGGCGCGGCCCCTTGCATATCGATCACCCCGAACACAAGAAGCCCAACGAAAACGAACCCCAGCAGGCTGAATAACACCAGGTGGGTGGCAAACCAGTTGAAAACGATCGAGAGCAGATTGACCGGCATGCGTGCGACTCAGGCCAGCAGTTCCGCATACAGAACTGCGGCCAAGGCATTGCACTCCGCCGCGCCCTTGCCACGTGGCTCCTGCTCGAAAACGGCCAGACCTTCACTGAAAGACCGCCTGTAGACGGTGCGCTGCGAAAGCCGCGGTTTCAGGTACCGGATTCCAGGCAGGGAAACCAGGGCGGCGGCGGCTTCATCGGATTCACGGACCGCGTGATGGGTGTCGGCGCGGTTGATAAACCCCAACACCTCGGGTTTGCGTTTACCGGCAATGGAATCGATAAAACGCAGAAACCGCTGGGTCGACCAGATGTCTGCCTGGCTGGGGGGGACGGGCACGATCAGCCGGTCAGCGATGCCGATAGCACCCTTGAGATTTTCCATCGACGCGGTACCTACGTCGATCAGAACCTCGTCCAACTGCTCGAGGGCGTCACGGTCCTTTATCCGCTTGATGTCCAGACGCTCGACCATGGGCTTGAAGCCCTCCTCACGACGCACATCGAGGACATCGCTCAGGGTGGCTTGCGGGTCGGCATCGATCAGCGCGACATCACACTCTGCCATGGCCAGCCAGATCGCGAGATTGAAAGTTACGGTGCTCTTCCCCGAGCCGCCCTTGAGGCTTCCAATTACCGTGATCATGCAGTGCCCCGCCGGCGACTCAGCTGCCGCTGCACCAGCTGCACGAACCTTCGTACCCGCTGTCCCCATAGGTTGTCACCCAACCTGGCAGGTTGTCCCGGGTGAAACCAGTCCCCTGTTTGCCAGCGGCCTCCTCCGCCTTATGGGCGACACTACGACCATAGGCCTGCGGGCGGAAAGACCTGCCCGAATGCCATGCCGCAGCCTGTGCGGCCGCCTGTGGCCGCCAGTATCCCGGGCCTGCCTGGACCGGTGCGGGATTGATACCCGCGATTCGTGCGGAAGGCATTGGATAGCCTTGGCGTGGCGCAGTCCTGAAGCCCCCCTGCCTGCCCGCTGCGTTGACCGGTGGCCGCGCGGCGTATCGCTGGTAGGCGTAATGCGGGCGGACAAGGGGGGCCGGCTGCACTGCCGGCCGCCAACTGCCCACTGCCGGGCCAAACCCAGGGCCCAAGGGGCGGAATCCAACCGTCTGCGGTGCCGTCCGCACACGGTACTGGGGCTGATGCTGCCGTGGCACCTGCTTGCGGACCTGCCATGGCTGCTCTGCCGCACGCCAGGCATACTGGCGTGTGAACATCGGCATCTGGGGTCCCCACGGCTGCATCATGCCTGCAAAGGGTGAAGGCCAGCCGGATGAGGGGTAGTAAGCGGCGCGTGGCTGCGGCGGGTAGACACTGCCGCGAGCCAACCCAGCACCGCCACGGTACATCGGGTATTGCTGCGCGGCGAAGGACTGTGGCTGATAGGGCCGCGGCAGATACGCATGCTGCTGATAAGGGCGTTGCGGGCGATTGAAAGAACGATACGCTGTTGGCTGCGCGGCGCCGTGCGGGCGAAAGCTGGGCGTATTGGCGATACGGCCATAAGATCCGACCTGAGCCGGTCCGAACCCTGGGGCCGGACGCCACTGCTGCCCAAACGCATGCGCCTCTCCACCTGTAAGCACGGCACCAGTCAGAAAAATGATTCCCCCAAAAGCAATCAGCTGCTTCCCAAACCTCATCCTGTTCCTCTCGTATTCTTGTATGGCGCCTGAAAACCAGTCACCAGCATCAAGCTGCCCCAGGGGCAGACCAATCAGAACCGGGCCGGCGTAATCACCAACCCGGCCAATGCCCTGCATACCCTAACGCCCCCCGGGCCAACATCGTCGGATAAGTCGTCCCGCTCGCCGCGGCGCGCAGGGTCGCCTTGCTCCCGGACTGCAACTCTTCGTAGCTCGGTCTGCGTTGCGCACGCATCGGCCGAAACTGCGATTGCAGCCCTGCCGGGTAACCACTCGCCTGTGGACGATCCCGTCCCGCCGCCGATTGCGCATATGTCGAGCCATGACGCTGTGGACGGAACTGCCCGCCACCCCCCCTCGCGGGCGACGACCGGGAAGTTGCAGCTGCACCATGATGGTCGAGCGAAAACGGGATTTGCCTCACCCTGTGCCCGGTCGACGACCCGGCGGTCCGCACGGATTTCACAGGATTCACGGTTCGAGGCGCTGTCGAAGCATGCGGCCGCCAGCGTGACAAAACGGATTCTCTTCCGGTCCGTTGCAACGGTCGAAACTGGGGGCGCTTGGGTTGCGCGGCATAAGCGGACCACACAGGGTGGGCAGCGTGTGCCACGGAAAGAGGCGCGAGCCAGAGGCCTGTCATAGACGACAGTCCTATCGCCACCCACAGGGAAAACAACCGCCCAACTAGAATCTCAACCTCCCGGCTGCAATCAAGCTTTCCACATACCGTATCCCTTCGACTTGCAACACAATATATACGCCGCGGCTTAAGTGTCAACCACAATATCTTGTGCACAAGGACTTTAAAAAACGGTGTACAAGCTGTGGATGGAATGTTGAAAATCTGATGGAGTGAAGATTTTTCTT
>CAZCDY010000023.1:16982-20578 GCA_964497145.1 uncultured Gammaproteobacteria bacterium | reverse complement strand
CAGTTGAAGCTGTCGACGGCAACGATGTCATTTCAATTTACCGGGAGAGTTTTGAGCAGGGTTTAATCTTTGATGCCGTTATCATGGACTTAACCATCCACGCCCAGCAATTCGACACACCCCGGCCTGCAGTGGCAAAGAATGGCAGCCGGCTGCCGGCACATTGAGCCAGAGGCGATCAAGGCCAACGCCTTCAAGATACGTCGTTTAGGTACGGGAACCGCGGGACGGGACCGGCGGACCCGGCGCCCTCATGGCTGCCATCACCAGCTGGGCCATCCCCTCCCGTACCCGGGCAGGGGCGGCGTGGGCATCATGGGATAAGGCATCGCCGGCGCCATCTGGGGCGGTGATGCCTGGCCGGCCTGCAGTTCCTCGTACGTCAGCTTGCGCTTTGGCTGGGTAGGACGAAACTGCGAATGCAGCTCAGAAGGGAATGCATCAACCCCGCCACCACTCCCGGGCGTTATTGACTGACCATAGGTTGAATCACGTTCGTCGGGGCGAAACCTGAGGCCCAGATCCTGCCCCCGCGTTATAGGCACCGCCTTTCTTGCCCCCGCGCGTTCACCCGAGAAAACCGGTTGTTGACCCTTGCGATGCGACGGCATCGCAGGCGGACGCCTATTCTCGAATCCTGTCTCGGCGCGCGTTGCAGATGCCCGCATCTGCGGCTGACGGTGCACCGAAAGCGACCGCGAATCGGCGCGAGACCATGGCCGAAACTGCGGATTCTTTTGTTGCGCGGCATAAGCGGGCCAGCCCGGATATGCGGCCTGGGCGGCCGAAATGGTCGAAATGCCCAGGGAGGCCAGAGCCGCAAAGCCCAGCGCCACCCCCAAGGAAAACATCCGCGCGAACAAAATCTAAACCTCCGAGCGATTTGGCTTTGCCCCGGCCCAGAGGACCCGACCAGAAAAAACCAAATTCCTGAACCTACCCCTAGTTTAGACCGTCTCCGTCAGGTTTTCCCAGACTTTTCAACTGGATACCCCGTCTACCTGAAGTTCTTTTTGCGCTAGGCGCAACACTCGCCTTTGGAGCACTCGCCACGCGCGCCGGGGGTTTCTTCGCCGCCGGCCTGTTTTCGGTGACTGGTGGTCTTTCCTCTGCCTTCTGACTCGGCTCAGCCTTTGTCGCTTCGGACTTCTTCACCACCACGCGCTTGCTCGCCGCAGCCCGCTTGCGCGCCGGCACGGAAGCCTTCTTGACCGCAACCTTCTTGACCCCAGCCTTTTCGCTTGCAGGCTTTTTGGCCGCAGCTTTCTTATGCACCGGCTTCTTGTCTTTCACGGGGCGAGGTTTCACCCCTTTTGCTTTGTCCTCGCGCGGCAGTTTCGCCACCTTTGGCTTGGGCGCTTTTTCCGGAGTATGCAACACGCCGACCGAGGCCGACTTGACCGCGGGCGGGGTCTCCGGTGCCGGCGCGGCGGCGGCCGGCCGCTCGACCGGTGCCTCGTCCACCTTGGCGGGAGCCTTTTCAGACTTGCGCTCACGTTTGAACAGCCCGCTGATAATGCCAACGATGGCGGCTACTGCACCGATCACAGTGAACAGCACACCGGCAAACCCGCCCCAGGCGCGCACCCAAAGGGGATCACCCACGCGCGGGCCGGACTTGGGGCCGCCGCCGGGCCCACCATCCGGCTCGTTGCCTCCCGGAAACTTTCTGCACTTGCCGCTGCCCGCCACCGCACATAAGGAATCGGCTGCAGCCACACAACCAAGCGGAATCACCACCAGGGTGAGAATGGTCGATACCAGCACCCCGGAAGCCAGAGAGATGGCCATGCCCTGGAATATCGGGTCGAAAAAGATGACCGAGGAACCCGCGACAAGTGCCAACGCCGTGATCAGGATCGGCCGCGTCCGGGTTTTGCAGGCAGTGATCACCGCATCAACGACTGAGTCCCCTTCCTGGATTCGGTGCACCGAGAAATCCACCAGCAGGATCGAGTTGCGCACGATAATCCCGGCCAGCGCTATCCAGCCGATCATCGAGGTCGCGGTGAACTCACCGCCCCATCCGAACTGGAAAAATATCAGATGTGCCGGAATGATACCCAGCAGGGTAAGCGGAATCGGCGCCATGATCAGCGCCGGGATACGGAAGTTGCCGAACTCCCAAACCACCAGGATATAGATCAGTATCAGCGCGGCACCGAATGCGATGCCCATGTCACGGAAGGTCTCATAGGTGACCGTCCATTCACCCGCCCACTCGATCGCTGACTTGCTGTCATCGTGGGGCGGCCCCGTGTAATACATTTCGTCGCACAGATACACGCCGTCAGGTGTCTCACAGCCCAGCTCCTCGAGCTTCTCCTCGACCTGCAGCATCCCGTAGATCGGGGCCGCGAGTTTTCCGCCCACATCGGCTACAACATACTCAACCGGGCGCAGATCCTTGTGGTAGATGATGTCCGCTTCGGCGCGTCGTTCAAAAGCGCCCAGCTCCCGCAACGGCACTGTAGTGCCGGTATCGGGTGACTGCACCAGGATGTCGCCGAGTCGATTGACCTGCGAACGCTCGGCAAGCGGCACCTGGATGACGATATTGATCGGTTCGTGCCCGGCGCGCTGCTTGACGTCGCCCAGCACCGCGCCGCCCAATGCCATCGCCAGCTCATCGTTGATCGCCGCCACGGAGATACCACGACGCTGCGCCTTCTCCTGATCGACCTCGAAATGCCAGTAGTCATAAGGCTCGCGCATATAATTGTCGACGTCGCGCAGACTCTCGGTCTGGCTGAAGATCTCGGTCAGGTCACGTGCCACCTGGCGCCGCGTCTCCGGATCCGGCCCGTGAACCTCGGCGACGACGGATTGCAGCACCGGCGGCCCGGGCGGCATCTCTACCACGGCAAAGCGTGCACCGCTGCCTTCGACCAGGGCCTTGACCTGCGCACGCGCATCGACCGCGATCTCGTGGCTGGATCGGTCACGCTCGGTCTTGTTGAGCAACTGGACCTGGACCTCGGCCTGCCAGGGCGACTGCCGCAAGTAGTAGTGGCGGACCATGCCGTTGAAGTCGAACGGCCGTGCCGTACCGACATAGATCTGCGCGGCCGTCACCTCAGGCATCCGACGCAGACGTTCGGCGATGATGTGGGCCATGTTGCCGGTATCTGCCAGTGCAGTCCCCTCGGGCATATCCAGCACGACCGAGAACTCGGGCTTGTTGTCCAGGGGCAGCATCTTTACCGCCACCCATTTGAAGTAGAAGAACGAGAACATCAGAATGAGCGCGCCCCACATCAACAGCTTGAACATGCGCGCCTTGCGCGGGTCATAGATCATCGGCAACAGGATTCGGCGATATAGACCCTCCAGCCACTCGGCCTCCTTGTGCTCACGTTTCTCTGCGGTCCTGAGATACTCCATGGTCGGCCTGAACGTGCCATGGATCGCCAACCAGGGCGTGAACGCAAATGCCGCGAACAGCGAGATACCCATGGCGACCGAGCCCAGCACCGGGATCGGCAGCATGTAAGGGCCCATCATGCCGCTCACCGCTCCCATCGGCAGCAGGGCGCCGATGACGGTCAGGGTGGCCAGGATGGTCGGGTTTCCGACCTCGCGCACTGCGTCCACCG
>CAZCDY010000023.1:14984-16972 GCA_964497145.1 uncultured Gammaproteobacteria bacterium | reverse complement strand
TCATCGACCAGGATGCCGATGGAAAAGATCAGGGCAAACAGGGACACCCGGTCGATCGTGAAATCGAGCAGCATCGCACTGAGGATCGTGAACAGCAGCACGACCGGCACGACAAACAGCACCACAAAGGCAGGCTTGAGTGCGCGGAACGCAATCCATACCAGAAAGAACACGAACATGGTCGCCATGAAGAGCTTGAAGATCAGGTCATTGACCTTTTGCTCCGCGGTCTGGCCGTAGTTCCGCGTAATACTGACGTTGATATCGTTGGGTATCAGGCGACCACGCAGATTCTCGACGCGTTCGATGATCGCATTCGCCACCGTCACACCGTTGGTGCCCCTCTTCTTGGCCACCGCGATGGTGACGGCCGGGACGCTGACCGCACGGTCCGGATCCTCCGATGCAGCACCGGTGTAATAGGCCACGGTCTGCGTTGCATCCTCCGGGCCCTGGCGCACATCAGCGACGTCACTCACGTAGACGGGTACGCCATTGTGGCTGCCGACCTGCAGGCGATTGATGTCATCGACCGTGACCAGGAAGGCACCAGACACAACCGTCATGTGCGTGCCGCCGGATTCGACATCCCCCATCTGCTGTTCGACATTGGAACGTTTGATCGCACCGGCCACCTGGGCAAGGCTCAGCCCGTAACCCGCCAATCGCTCGGGAAAGACCTCCACGGTAACCTGCTCGGCGCGGCCGCCAACGACGAAGCTGTTGCCGGTGTCCGGAATCTCCTTAATATGCTGCAGCACCGACTGAGCAAGGCGGCGCAACTGAGAGTCGTCCACATCCGGCACGCCGTCGCTGTTGTAATCCCTCTCGGACCAGAGCGTCAGATTGACGATCGGCACATCGTCGATACCCTTGGCTTTGACCAGCGGCGGCATCACGCCCGGAGGAATCCGGTCCATATTCGATTCAAGCTTGTCATTGACCTTTACCAGCGAGTTTTCCATCTCCTCGCCGACTTCGAACTGGATGGTCACCACGCCCATGCCGCGCTGGCTGGCCGAATAGACGTGATCCACGCCCTCGATCTCGTACATGATGCGCTCGAGCGGTTGCACCGCGAGCGATGCCACCTGATCCGGATCGGCGCCCGGATACTGCACCATCAAATCCACCATCGGCACCGAGATCTGAGGGTCCTCCTGGCGCGGTGTCGCCATCAGGCCGAGAATACCCAGCATCAGCATCGCCATATACAACAAGGGCGACAGCGGTGAATTGATAAAGAATCGCGCCATGTTGCCGGCGAGGCCAAGATTGTTGGCCGCGTGGGCTGCGCCTGAATCCGTCGGGTCGGAGGGACCCTTTTCGAGATCGCTCATGCGTCTTTTCTAATCCGTTGTACTGAGATGCTCGCCACCGAGGCCAGGTGACATCTTCGGGTCAGTGGCGAGACACTTATCGGCCACTGGTCCTGCTCATCATGTCAGGCCCCGGGTTGGGGTAAACACGGTCACCTGGGGCAATACCCGAGAGCACCATCGTCATGCCGTTGTCCAGCCGTTTGCCTTGGCGGATCATGCGTAATTCCGGTTCACCCTGATCATTCTGGATGTACACGACCGGCAGGCTGCCCCGATAGCGGATCGCGGTGCTCGGGATCACCGGCAACTGGCTCTTGAGCGGCCCCGTTGAGTCGGGGATAAGCACCTTGGCATACATCCCCGGCCTGGATACACCCTGTGGGATGTCGAATTTGACCTTGACGGTATGCCGCTGCACGTCGGCCATCGGGAACACCTGAGCCACCCGCACCGCCACAGGCTCTGGATGATTATCGAAGGTCGCGGCATTCTGCAATACGCTCATCGGCTGCAGACCCTGCGCCAGGCTTGCCGGCACGTCGACCTCGATCTGCAGCCAGGTCACATCGGCGAACTTCAGCATCGGCTGCCCGGGCTGGACCGTGTCGCCCTCTTCGACGTACTTCTCGACGATGACACCGTTGAACGGCGCCAGGCTCTTGGCAT
>CAZCDY010000023.1:11544-14920 GCA_964497145.1 uncultured Gammaproteobacteria bacterium | reverse complement strand
AAACATCTGATCGAACAGATTGGGGATACCCATGCCGCCGGGCGCATTCTTCGACTGCGGTGACCACAGTTCGCGCGAATACTGCACCCCGGCATTGCGCAACTGAGCATCCGCAGAGCTCAGTTGGGCATAAGCGGAACTGCGCTTGGCCAGAAGTTCATCTTCGTCCAGCGCGACCAGGGTGGTCCCGGCCTCAAAGGTCTCGCCCTCGATCCCGGCAATAAACTTGACCCGTCCCGGCAGCTGGGCAGCCAGGGTTACCTCCTTGAACGGGACCACACTGCCACTGATGACCACGGTCGGTGTCTCGGTGGACTCCTTGACCACGAACACATCTTCGAATTCCTGGCCCCGCGAATACGCCGAAGCGGACATCGCTGCGGCTGTGACAGCTGCGACGATCACTGTGACGATCGATGTCTTGTGCATGCTCAACCTAACCTGTTTACTGCGTCACGCAACGGAAACCCAAGCACGCGCCGCAATCGGCATCGCCCCCAACATCACAGTTGCTTTTGCATGATTTGTGCGTGAAAGGCGCAGGAAAGCCGAACACGTCGACCACCTGGACATCCTCCCCCGTTGCGCGTACCGGTCTTCGTGGCCCCGTGGTATGTGAACTTGATAACAAAGCCACGCTAACCCCCTGACCATGCGCAAAAAATTGCCCGCCCGGATACCATTGCCGCGTGTCTGACGACCTGTTTCGAGCACTTCTGAGTTGCGCGATTATCTGTCAGTAGCGGTTTCAATTGCAATAATTACTATGATTTGTGCGCGCGGCCGCCCACCCCCCAATCAGTAACTGTCCATACGATTAATCACAGGCCCGTGCCCTTTTGCGACGCAGAAGCTACACGCATCTCAGCACAACGAGTTACCATGCGGGGAAACAACCGCTGAGGACACGAGGAGTAACTTCATATGCGTGGTGCAGGCCCGGTCATAGAGACCCGTCTCAAACATCTGGAAGCCCACCTGGAACAGGAAAACCCGGTCCTGCTGACGACGGTGCAGAGCTTTCGCGAGCTCGACACCGTGGCGTACCGGATGGGCCTGTTCAACCCGGAGCAATCATTCGCCACGCAGATCCCCTGGTGGCCGCTGATCTCGGTACTCGGCACTTTCTCCGCGGGCAAATCGACCTTCATCAACCACTATCTGGGCAGCAAGCTGCAGCGCAGCGGCAACCAGGCGGTTGATGACAAATTCACCGTACTGTGCTTCAGCAACCAGTCGACCTCGCACGCCCTGCCCGGCGTTGCGCTGGATTCGGACCCGCGCTTCCCCTTCTACAAGGTCAGTAGCGAGATCGAGAAGGTCGCCGCAGGCGAAGGTTCGCGTATCGACGCCTACCTGCAATTGAAAACCAGCGCCAGCCAGGCCCTGCGCGGCAAGATTCTGATTGATTCGCCCGGATTCGATGCCGATGCACAGCGCACCTCGACGCTGAAGATCACCGACCACATCATCGATCTCTCCGACCTGGTACTGGTGTTTTTCGATGCACGACACCCCGAACCGAGTGCCATGCGCGACACCCTCGATCACCTGGTATCCAAGACCATCAATCGTCAGGACTCGGGCAAGTTCCTCTACATACTGAACCAGATCGACACGACCGCGCGCGAAGACAACCCGGAAGAGGTGGTTGCCGCCTGGCAACGCGCCATGGGTGACCGCGGATTGACCGCAGGCCGCTTTTTCACCATCTACAACGACGAGGCCGCCAATCCAATACCCGACGAGGCCCTGCGCCGGCGCTTCGAGGGCAAACGCGATGCCGACCTCGCCGATATCCACGAACGCATGGAACAGGTGGAGATCGAACGCGCCTACCGGATCGTGGGCTCACTCGAGAAAACCGCGCGTGGATTCCAGGACAAGGTGGTCCCGGCGCTCAATCAGATCATCACAAAATGGCGCAAACGCACCCTGTTCGGAGATGCTGTCGCCGCCGTGCTGATCATCGCCGGATTCATCGCCATCACCTCGCGCCTGGGGCAATGGGAAGGCTTGCAACTCAAGGCGGGCTGGTGGGACAGCCTGACCGCCACACCGATGAGCCTCTATTTCAGTGCACTGGCCGCCTATCTGATATGGCTTGCAGTGCATTTCGGGGTACGCCATCTGGCCGCAAAGAGCCTGATGCGTGCAGCGGACCGGCTGGGCCAGAAACTGGGGATCCGTGGCAGTCTGAGACAGGCGTTTCGTGCCAACATCAGACCCTGGCGCAGCATATTCAGCCGTCGCCCGGTGGGGTGGAACCGGTGGAACCGCCGGCGTATCCAAAAAGCGCTGGAAGACGCGGATCGCTATGTGCAGGATCTGAACGACCGCTTTACCGATCCATCCGGCAACCCGCCGCTGGAACTGCAGGCGGCCGAGCCGTTTTCCGAGGCAGAAACGGCGAAGGCGGGCAACCCGGTTTGAGAGCGGCCGCCAAGACAACGGTGGCCTCGCAGGCGTGATTCCGCAAAGCCGGATCGGTATCGATCTGGGCGGGACCAAGATCGAGGGCATCGTCCTCGCCGCCGATGGCAGCATCCAACTGCGTGAGCGGATCGCGACCCCGGCCGGGGACTATCCGGCCACCCTGGACGCGATGGCTGACCTGATTGCCAGCCTGGAAAGCCAGTGCGGTCGACAATGCAGTGTGGGTATCGGCACACCCGGCGCAGTGTCCCCCCTCGACGGCCGGCTGCGCAATGCCAACTCCGCCTGCCTGAACGGCCACACCCTCGACCAGGATCTCGCCGCCCGGCTGGGGCGGCCTGTCCGCATCGCCAACGATGCCGACTGCTTCGCCCTGTCCGAGGCCACTGATGGCGCCGGGCAAGATGCCCGATCCGTGTTCGGCGTCATTATCGGCACGGGGACCGGCGGCGGTATCGTGATCGACGGCAAGCCGCTGCACGGCCCAAACGCAATCGCCGGCGAATGGGGCCACAACCCCCTGCCCTGGCCCGCAGATGACGAGCGCCCGGGACCACCTTGTTACTGCGGCAAACGCGGCTGTATCGAGACCTTTCTGTCGGGACCAGGCATCGCCTACGATTATGCCGATGGCCAGACGACACTTTCTGCCGAACAGATCGTTCAGCGTGCGGCCGCAGGCGAGCCGTTGGCCGAGGCCTGCCTCGCACGTTACGAAGACCGCATGGCGCGCTGTCTGGCCGGCGTGATCAATATCCTGGACCCCGAGATCATCGTGCTTGGCGGCGGACTGTCCGGTATCGCACGGCTGTACCGCCATGTGCCGCGGCTTTGGGGCCGTTATGTGTTCTCCGATGTCGTACGTACCCGCCTGCTGCCACCTGCCCACGGCGACAGCAGTGGGGTACGGGGTGCCGCCTGGCTATGGCCGCAAGACGAA
>CAZCDY010000023.1:0-11534 GCA_964497145.1 uncultured Gammaproteobacteria bacterium | reverse complement strand
CACCGGCGTGAGTGCACGCTATCAGCCCATCGATCGGGCCAACACCCTGAGCGCGTCGTACCTGTCGAGAAAATCCGTAGCGCGGTGTTCGCAGTAGGCCATGTCGACGCCAGTCGCCTGCAAGGTACCGGGACGCCCGGCTACCACACCTGCCAACCAGCAACGCGCCGCACGCACAAGGTGGATCATCTGCTTGCCGTCTCGCGGCTCACTGTCGTCGTCGAAACGTTCGATGCTGGCGCCGATGATCGGCGGCAACTGCCAGTGTCTCGCCAAAAATGCGCCGGCAGCCCAGTGATCCATGCCGATGATTGCGCGTTCATGTTCGACCAGGTCGCTGTCCGGGTCCTCGACCAGACGCATCAGGGCCTCGTCCATTTCGGCCGGCCGCAGGTGTACCAGCAGCAGTTCACCCAGATTGTGCAACAGGCCGACCATGTATGCGGCATCGGGGTCCGGCGAGTCAGGCAGGCTCGCCGCGCGCGCCATGCCGCTGGCGAGGTCGGCCGTACCCAGCGCCATAACCCAGTAGTGGGTCAGATCGAAGCGTGGACAGGACGCGGTGGAGAGTCCACCGGCCAGGGCCATACCGAAGGCCATATTGCGCACCATATGCAGGCCCAGCACGCGCACGATGGCGTCCTTGATCGTCATCACCGGTGTTGGAGGTGCATAGAAAGCAGAGTTGGCGATCCCCAGCAGACGGGCGCTCAGCGGCGGATCACGCTCGATCACCAGCGCCAGCGCCTCGATCTCCACATCCGGATCCGCAACCATCATCAGCAAGGTGGCCGCGGTCGCCGGCAGCGGTGGAATCGAGTCGACCTCTATCAGGTCTGTATACAGGTGCTTTTGAATGTCCATGGGCCGTATTCGGGCGAAGAATCCCGTCACTTCACTGCACAGCGGCCAAACGGTTCCGGACTTGAGTGCGCCTCCCCACTTCCAAGGCCGCGCAACGGGCCTGTCGTCACCTCGTTGACAAAGTGTATTTATCACACTATGTTGTCTCGGTGTACAAACAACACTTAGTCACCCATGCGCTTACCCAAAGAGACCTTCAGCTACCCTTACCCGCACCCGGCGGTGACCACCGACGTGGTGGTTTTTACCATCCGTGACGGTCGCCTGAGCATCTTGCTGGTAAAACGGGCCAACCCCCCGCACCAGGGTGAATGGGCGCTGCCGGGCGGATTTCTCGATATAGACGAGGACCTGGACGCCTGTGCGGCACGTGAACTCGAAGAGGAAACCGGGATCACCGGGGTCTACCTGGAACAGCTGTATACCTTTGGCGCCACCGAACGCGACCCCCGCGAACGGGTGATCAGCGTCACCTACTATGCGCTGATACCGCAGGACTCCCTGACCGCACCACGCGCCGCCAGCGATGCCGCGGATGTCGGTTGGTACGCGTTCGAGGATCTGCCGTCTCTGGCTTTCGACCATGCCCGGATCATCGAGATGGCACATAGCCGATTGGTCGCCAAACTCGATTACTCGACCATTGCCTTCCAGTTCATGCCGGAGAGATTCACCCTTGGCGAACTGCAATGCGTCTACGAGGCGCTGTTAAACCAACCGCTGGACAAACGCAACTTCCGTAAACGCATCCTGTCGCTCGACCTGATCGAGGAAACCGGCAGACTGTGCCGGACCGGCAAACATCGGCCTGCCAGGGAATACCGGGCCCGACACCCCAAACGGGTGGAGATCATCAAATGAACACGCAGATCATACAACCGCAACCCGACCTGCCACGGATCAAGGTACCGCCGCACCCGGTTTGGCCGCCGCTCAGCGCGGACCAAAAGGATGCGCTTAAACAGCGTATCAGGCAGCTGCTGCACGAGCACAACGCCGTGCTGGTTGCGCATTACTACGTCGACGGAGATCTCCAGGCTCTGGCAGAAGAGACTGGCGGCTGCGTGGCCGATTCGCTCGAGATGGCACGCTACGGGTCGACCGCCGATGCCGACACCCTGATCGTCTGCGGCGTACGCTTCATGGGTGAGACGGCAAAGATCCTGAACCCCGAGAAACGGATCCTGATGCCGGATCTGGGTGCCACCTGCTCGCTCGACGAAGGTTGTCCCGCGGACCTGTTCAGTGACTTCTGCGATGCGCACCCCGATCGCACCGTTGTCGTCTACGCCAATACCAGTGCCGCCGTAAAGGCACGTGCCGACTGGATGGTAACCTCGGGTATCGCGCTGCCGATCGTCAAGCATCTGCACGCCAAGGGTGAAAAGATCCTCTGGGCGCCCGACAGACACCTCGGCCACTATGTGCAGCAGCAGACCGGCGCGGACATCTTGCTGTGGGAAGGCAGCTGCGTGGTGCACGAGGAGTTCAAGGGATTTGCGCTGCAGCGCCTCAAGCGCCTGCACCCCGAGGCCGCCGTGCTGGTGCATCCGGAGTCACCGCATGAGGTATTGCAGTACGCCGATGTAGTGGGATCCACCACGGCCCTGATCAAGGCGGTGACAAACATGCCCAACCAAGAGTTCATCGTCGCGACAGACGACGGCATATTCTGGAAGATGCAGCAGCTGGCGCCGGACAAAAAACTCATCTCGGCCCCGACGGCAGGCGAAGGCGGAAGCTGCGAATCCTGCGCGCACTGCCCCTGGATGGGCATGAATTCGCTGCAGAATCTCGAACAGGTCTTGATCAGCGGTGGAAATGAGATCACCGTGGACCCCTCGATACGCGAGCGGGCGGTGAGATCCATCCAACGGATGCTCGACTTTGCCACCGAACACCACATCAGTGGTGCATTGCCAGGAAAGTAAGGGGGATATTATGTTTGCCACCGCCAAGATCGGCCGCTCGTTGAGCAAAGCATCCTATAGCGCCGGTGTAGCAGACCTACGCACACAACTGCTGGAGGCGCAGATCGCCATACGCGAGAGCGACATCCCCGTCTACGTGATCATCGCCGGCATGGAAGGCGCCGGAAAAGGCGAGGTGGTGAACGCCCTGGACGAGTGGATGGACGCGCGCGGGGTGAACGTCTATGCGTTCTGGGACGAAAGCGACGAGGAAAAGTATCGTCCCAAGGCGTGGCGCTTCTGGCGCGCCATGCCCCGTCGCGGTGAGATCGGAGTGTTCTTTGGCGGCTGGTACCAGCTGCCAATCGAGCAGGGTTTCACGGGCAAATGGACCGATGCCGATCTGGATCAATGCATGCGCGGCATACGCGAACTCGAGCGCATGCTCATCCACGACGGTGCGGTGATCGTGAAGTGCTGGTATCACTATTCAGAAAAGGACCAGCGCGAACGTCTCAAATCGCTGGCACGCAGCGACCGCAGCCGCTGGAAAATGCTGCCCAAAAAGTCCAAGTTCAGTGAACAGTATCAACGCTTCGAGGACGTGGCCGACCGCGTCGTTCGGGCCACAGATATCGGCCGCGCGCCCTGGCATATCGTCGAGGCGACCAATGCGCGTTATCGCGACATGACAACCGGACGCATCCTGCTGAACGCGATGAAGGAAGCACTGGCGAGATCGCCCGAAGAGGAACACGAACTGAACGACGCGCCATCCAACAGAAGCGATGACGTGCTGCCGAATGCACCAGAGGCGCAGATCACCCTGCTCGATCGTGTCGACCTGTCTCAGACGATCTCGCGCAAGGACTACAAGAAGAAACTCAAGATCCTGCAGACAGAGCTGAACGACCTTGCCTGGCGTGCATACTCGCAAAAGATCTCCACCGTCCTGGTATTCGAGGGTGTAGACGCCGCAGGAAAAGGGGGGGCGATTCGCCGTGTCACCCAGGCGGTCGATTCCAGGCTGCGTGAGGTCATCTCGATTGCCGCGCCCACCGACGAGGAGAATGCACATCATTACCTGTGGCGGTTCTGGCGGCATGTTCCGCGTGGTGGCCGCATGACCGTATTCGACCGCTCCTGGTACGGACGCGTACTTGTGGAGAGGGTCGAAGGATTCACCACCCGCGCCAACTGGGCGCGCGCCTATCTAGAGATCAACGACTTCGAAGAGCAACTGACCAGGGCCGGTGTGGTTGTACAGAAGTTCTGGTTGCAGATAAGCAAAGAAGAACAGATGGCCCGTTTCGAGGCAAGGAAACTGACCCCTTACAAACGCTACAAGATTACCGACGAGGATTGGCGTAACCGCGAAAAATGGGATGAATATCGCGAGGCCATCAACGAGATGCTCGAGCGAACCAGCGCCAAGCATGCCCCCTGGAACCTGATCGCCGGCAACGACAAGCGTTTCGCCCGCATCCAGGTACTCGAAATCGTCACCGATGCACTGCGAGAGGCACTGAAGAAAGACACTTGAGCGCCCGCTGTGCAGGTGGCCTGCCCGTTACAGGGAAGGCCACCTGCCGTAGACATGCAACTCGCCACAATGATGCCTGAACACGCCACGCTGAAACTGGTACACCAGGCCAGCGCATTGATCTCGATCGCCGGTTTCATCCTGCGCGGCAGCCTAATGCTCAAGGATTCCGCACTGCTGCGACAGCGCTGGATGCGCACCTGGCCCCACTTCGTCGATACCCTGCTGCTGGCCAGCGGCCTGTGGATGGCGATCAACCTGCATCTGCACCCCGGCAGCAGCCCCTGGCTGGGCGCAAAAATGATCGCGCTACTGATCTATATTGCCCTCGGCTTCGTGGCCTTGCGCCTGGGTAAAACACGGCGCATCCGCTTCGCCGCCTTCATCGGCGCCATCGGCTGCTTTGGCTACATCGTAATGGTCGCAATCACACGATCGCCTTTTGCCTGGCAATAATCAGCGCTTGCCAAAATCGTCCAGCTTTATCGACACCGGCTTCTCTTGAGGCTTCGGCGCGGTTTCGCGCTCGACATTGAAATAACGATGCCCGTTCAACATCGCGGACACATCCGCCGCCCGCCCTTTCGTATCCTGCAGCAATGCGCTGAAAAGGTGTGCAAGCACCAATGCCCAGACCATATTGCTCAGCCAGACATGAAGACGCGGCAGATATACACGGCCCAACACCGGCACCTCCGGCATCAGCCAGCCACTGAGAGCCAGCAGGGCGAGCAGCACGAAAAGCACCAGATAGAGCGGTTTCCATAGCGGGTTGTGAGCGAACCAGTTGGGTAGAGGCGCCTTGCCAAGAGTGAGGTAGAAAAGCAGGCTCGCTCTCATGCCTCCGAGTTCCGTTGTTCGGGGCACCATATGCTCGAAACGCTCGGCGCCCTTGCCAAAAAAACCAAGCAGCAAGCGCAACAGCAAAACCGCAATCAACAGACTCGCCGCAAGGTAATGGACGTCTGTAGCAGACCCCGCCAGCATCGGCGAATTGGCGATCAGCCATCCGGTCGCCATCAATACCAGCGTGGCCATTGCCAGGGCCCCGTGGGTGAATCGCAGCCAGCCGCTCCATACAGCTACCCGACGTATCTGCTCACTCATCAAATCACCTGTACAAATCGAGTCAAAACCGCGGACCAGTGCATTGCTTCGGGCGAAAGCTTAAACCAGGCACCGGACCCAGGCGCCATGACAGTTTTCAATTGTTCCCAACATCGGAAAATACCAACGGAGGCGCGGCTTGCGCTGATCCGGCGGGCATAGCTCCCGGCTATACCCTCATCCAAGCCACGACGAAATCGGCTATCTCATGGATTTCGTTCAACGCCAGCCGCGGCACCGTGATTGCCGCATCTGTTGCCACGTCCGAGGCAAGCGCGACCACATCAGGGTCTTCAAGACACAATAGCCGGGAGCCCAAAGCGACCCGGTGAACCTCTATCTTTGGCAGCCTTTCCTGGCGAAATCCCTCGACCAGCACCAGATCGACTGTTTCCGGATTGAGATGCCGAAGCAGATCCGCCAGGCGCGGTTCGCTGACGCCATCCCCCTCCTCTACCCAGAAAGTTCGGTGCGGCGAAGCCAGGACGACCTGCGCGGCGCCCGCCTCGCGCAACCGATGCGAATCCTTGCCCGGCTGGTCGATCTCGAAATCATGATGAGAGTGTTTTACCACGGCACATCGCAGGCCGCGGGCCTGCAACTGAGGGATCAACCTGCTGAGCAAGGTGGTCTTACCGGTACCCGACGCAGCAACGAAACCCAGTACAGGAACCGGATAGTCTTCAAACACGCTATCAGCTCAATGGAAGCCAGGCCGCAGAATATGCCAGCTTGCGCCCGGCTTGGGCAACACGTGATCGATGAAACGCCAGTGGTCCTTCGCGATACCACGACGCAGGATATGCCTGAGTCCCTGCGGGGTCAGTCTCCGGCACCTGATCTTTTTCGATCGAGGTGGCTGCCGGCCCTCACGCAGTGCATTTTTTACATCACGCACCCGACTGTCGGCCTAAACGCAACAGGCGGGCATGCTCGGCATCATCTAAAAAAACGCCGCTCCACGAAAATCGTGGTGCGGCGTGGGCCATTAGGCAATATTGACAGAGAGTTAGGAGAAATCACCGCGAAGCGATTTCGCTTAAACAGAAAGCATATGTCGTACCAACCTGAATTTCCCATATCAGTACAAAGAGTTAACCAATACCCAGTGACTTTCCCTGGCAGCCGGCCGGAGAAAATTGCACCAGTTTCGATACCATCCGCTGCAGTTTGCACCAGGCCCGGGCATACCTGGCCGGGGCGCGCTGAACTTTTCACCGGGTCAATCCAGGCGATGCAATGCTACCCCGGCGAAAGAGATACCCTCGAGACCATGGCGCATGAAGGTACGGATATTTGCGTGGTCGGTGCCTTGCGGGTTTCCCAGTACGTCATTGCGGTAATAACGGCCGAAACAGGCCAGGGTCTGCGCCCTATCCAGACCATGCAGTTTGGCAAAGGCGAATATCCTGCACGAACCCTCGTTGCTGCCGGCGGCATTGTCGACGTAATCGTCTGCGACGCCGTTGCGGAAAGCGCTGGCCGTATAGCGATAATGCGACTTGATCACGTCTTGTACCTGTTCGAACTCCACCGCCTCCGGATCGCGGCGCAATCTGGCCAGCAACGTTGCAAGTTCCACCGCAAACCTCCACAAGCACGCCGCAAATGACGATGCATTCTCGCCGAACACGGCCACCGGCGCCAAAACGATGTTGCAGACGCCGTGGCACGGACTGCGAGTTGCTTTGCGCTCGCATGGCGAAGGTCACTCAGCACCGTTATCTCGGCCAGTGGGAAAACTTTTTTCGTGCCTGACGGACTAAAGGGTTCATGAACAGAACCTGTATCGGATTTATTTGGTTTACGCTACTGATCGGCGGCCATGGCGCGCAGGCGCAGGCGGACCCGGTTGATTTCACGCTCAAGGATCTGAATGGCAAAGCGGTGAGTCTGTCGGAATTCAGGGGTCGCTGGGTGGTGGTCAACTTCTGGGCCTCGTGGTGCAGCCCTTGTGTGCGCGAACTCCCTGAACTTGTGAAGTATCAGGCGAATAACCCCGAGGTTCAGGTTGTCGGGATCAATTTCGAAGAAATCTCGAGCGACGATGCCCGGGCCTTCCTGAAACCATTCGACATCAACTTTCCCAATCTCAAGATCGATGGCGTCCCACTGGTACCGTTCGAACCCCTGGAGGGATTGCCGACCACGGCGATAGTCAGTCCGGGGGGAGAATTGGTGGAGCGCCACATGGGTCCGGTGACAGCCCACCATCTGCAGACCATCATCGACCGCCACCGTCGTTAGCACGGATACCTGCCCCCGGCTGTTCACCAATGCCGGTGCATAGTGGCGAAAAGCCGATGCGGCAGCCCGCGCTTGCAAAATCCGCGGCGATGTCTGAACACCACTGAATCAGGAGCATCGAATATTCGATATTTCTTGATTTTTGCCGTAGCGGGAAATCCCTTCCTGAATTTTTTTCCTGGTGCTTTTGTGCGGGACAGAAGGCAGAACCCGAACAGGGAATGTATCCACAACAGGCCGTAATTTAAGTCTCTGAATGCATTGAAAAAGCCTCTGAAGGCAGCTTTTTTTCCACAGAAGACACACAGTTTCCACACGCTTTTCCACAGCTTTTATACACAAGATATTGTGGTTGACACCTGAAGAACAGCGTATATATTGTGCCTCGAGTGGGCGCTATGCTGTAACTCGGCAGCCAGACTGCCCGATCGCGCAAGGCGGTCAGCCCGCGTAAAAAACCATCATCTCAGGAGGAGCCTAATGGCAACCGAAGTAACGCAATCCAATGGCGGTGTGGAAAGCATTGCTGTACCCCCGAGTGAGGCCGCGCAGGTCGGCGTCAGCCCGGAAATCCAGGCAAATGCACCGGGCGAATTGAAGGTGATCCGCCGCAACGGCAAAGTCACCAATTTCGATGCCAGCAAGATTGCGGTTGCCATGACCAAGGCCTTCCTCGCCGTAGAAGGCGGCAGCGCCGCGGCGTCACGCCGCGTGCACGACCTCGTCCAGGCTCTCACCGATCAGCTCAGCGAAGCGCTGGTGCGTCGCAACCCGGCCGGCGGCACCGTCCATATCGAAGATATCCAGGATCAGGTCGAACTGTCCCTGATGCGCTCCGGCGAGCACAAGGTGGCACGCGCCTACGTCCTTTACCGCGAGGAACAGAAGCGCAAGCGTGCCGAAGAGGCAGAGAGCACGCCGGCGGGAAAATCCGAGCCACTGGTCAATATCACCCTGGCGGACGGCTCCACCCGCCCGTTGGATATCGAGCGCCTGCGCAAGCTGGTTACCGAGGCCTGCAGCGGACTCGAGGCGGTTACCGTGGAATCAATCCTGGACGACACCTGCCGCAATCTGTTCGATGGTGTCAAGGAACAGGACGTATCGCAGGCGCTGGTAATGAGCGCGCGTACCCTGATCGAGAAGGAACCGAACTATTCGTATGCAGCCGCACGCCTGCTGATGGACCTGCTGCGCCGCGAAGCCCTCGGATTCCTCAGCATGGATACCGGCATCGCCACGCAACAGGAAATGGGCGAGCGCTACTCCGAGTACCTCTCAAGCTACATCAAGCGCGCCGCAGACCTCGAACTGCTGGACAAGCGCCTGAGCCAGTACGACCTCGAACGCCTCGGTGCAGCGCTCAAACCCGAACGAGACCTGCAATTTACCTATCTCGGTCTGCAGACACTGTACGACCGCTATTTCATCCATTCCGGTGGTGTGCGCTTCGAGCTGCCGCAGGCATTCTTCATGCGCGTCGCCATGGGCCTGGCTATCAACGAGATCGATCGCGAAGGCCGCGCCATCGAGTTTTACAATCTGCTGTCGAGCTTTGACTTCATGAGTTCGACCCCAACCCTGTTCAATTCAGGCACCCTGCGCCCGCAGTTGTCGAGCTGTTACCTTACGACCGTACCGGATGATCTCGACGGCATCTACGGCGCCATCAAGGACAATGCCCTGCTGTCCAAGTTTGCCGGTGGCCTGGGCAATGACTGGACCCGGGTACGCGGCATGGGTGCACATATCAAGGGCACCAACGGCAAGTCGCAAGGCGTGGTGCCATTCCTTAAGGTTGCCAATGACACTGCGGTCGCGGTAAACCAGGGCGGCAAGCGCAAGGGTGCGGTCTGCGCCTATCTCGAGACCTGGCACATCGATGTCGAGGAATTCCTCGACCTGCGCAAGAACACCGGTGACGACCGTCGTCGCACACACGACATGAACACCGCCAACTGGATCCCGGACCTGTTCATGAAGCGGGTCGCCGAGGACAAGGAATGGACCCTGTTCTCGCCTGACGAGACCAGCGATCTGCACGACCTGACCGGCAAATCGTTCGAAGACGCCTATGTGCGTTACGAGGAAAAGGCGGCACGTGGCGAGATGCGCGTCGCCAAAACGGTCAAGGCCAACGACCTGTGGCGCAAGATGCTGGGCATGCTGTTCGAGACCGGGCATCCCTGGGTCGCCTTCAAGGATCCCTGCAATATCCGCTACACCAACCGGCATGTCGGCATCGTTCACAGCTCCAATCTGTGCACCGAGATCACCCTGCATACCAATGACAACGAGATCGCCGTGTGTAACCTGGGCTCGGTCAACCTGGCCGCGCACGTGGATGAGAACGGCCTGGATATCACCAAGCTGCAGAAGACCGTCAGCACCGCCATGCGCATGCTCGACAACGTCATTGAGTACAACTATTACAGCGTGCCGCAGGCGCGCAACTCGAACCTGAGACACCGCCCGGTCGGACTCGGCATCATGGGCTTCCAGGATGCGCTGTACAAGGTACGCCTGCCCTACGCCAGCCAGAACGCAGTCGATTTCGCCGACCGCACCATGGAGGCTGTGTCCTACTACGCAATCCAGGCCTCGACCGATCTGGCGGAAGAGCGCGGCAGGTATCAAAGCTTCGAGGGATCACTTTGGAGCCAGGGCATCCTGCCGATCGACTCGCTGGCCGAACTGGCAAAGCAGCGCGGCAGCTACCTGCAGGTCGACGACAGCCAGACGCTCGACTGGGACGGTCTGCGCGAGCGGGTCAAGACCGTGGGCATGCGCAACTCCAACACCATGGCGATTGCACCGACCGCGACCATCTCGAACATTTGTGGCGTCAGCCAGTCGATCGAGCCCACCTACCAGAACCTGTTCGTCAAATCGAACCTCTCCGGCGAGTTCACGGTCGTCAATCCCTATCTCGTCGCCGACCTGAAGGCGCGCGGCCTCTGGGACGCCGTCATGGTCAACGATCTGAAATACTACGACGGCTCGGTGCAGCGGATCGATCGCATCCCGGATGACCTCAAGCATCTCTACGCGACCGCCTTCGAGGTCGATCCGCGCTGGCTCGTCGAGGCCGCCAGCCGTCGCCAGAAATGGCTCGACCAAGCCCAGAGCCTCAATCTGTACATGAGCGAGCCCAGCGGCAAGAAGCTCGACAATCTCTACAAGCTCGCCTGGGTCCGCGGCCTGAAGACCACCTATTACCTGAGATCCATGGGTGCTACCCACGTCGAGAAATCGACGATGACCGATGCCTCCAAGGCCAATCGGCTGAGCGCCGTCGGCGGCAGCTATGTCGGCCTCGACAGGAGCAAGGGGAATGGAAAAGGGAACGGCAGCGCCGATGCCACTGCGACGGTCTGCTCGATCCTCGATCCAGAGTGCGAAAGCTGCCAGTAACGATCGGCAGGAAGGAGGATGACGATGGCTGAAAAGCGTACGAGAGTCTATCAGCTCGGAGGTGGCGATGTTGAATTGGGATGATCCGCTGGCCGGCATCGGCCAGTCCAGCCAGAGGTCGATTCCGGGGCCGGAGGCGACGCCGCACGACGCGGACAGCCAGGCCGCCGGGGGTGCCACCCAGGCGTCCGAGGTAGGGTGGAGCAAGCAGAGCGGCTCCACCGCGGCGGTCGGCGGTGCCACCCAGGTCTCCGATGTAGGGTGGAGCAAGCAAAGCGGCTCCACCGTGGCGGTCGGCGGTTCCACTGGCCTGGAGCAGTTGGAGCGTGGCGCCGGGCGCATCCGAGTGGACGACAAACGGCTAATCAATTGCCATGCCGATCTGAATCAGCTCGTGCCCTTCAAGTACGACTGGGCCTGGCAGAAGTACCTCGACGCCTGCGCCAACC
>CAZCDY010000022.1:27015-33006 GCA_964497145.1 uncultured Gammaproteobacteria bacterium | reverse complement strand
TGAGCCACCGTCCCAGGAAAAGGTTCGGCCAGAAGTGTTGCCCGGAGTGGTTTTTCTGCGGATTCTGCGGAGTTAGAGGGGTGGGAATGCAGGCTGCCGACAATACCGCTGCCAGCCATTTACGCACAGGCCAGATGGTCCGCGACCAGCTACTATAATGGGTTCTCGGGAACTCAGCCTGATAGCTGTCGGCGAAAGCGCTTTCACGGCCAGTAGCTTATTGTTCGTACGCGAATACAGTTACATCCCGTTGCCAAAATCGTCGTGGTGAATCTGGGTATCCTCTCGCATCGCTTTTAGTGCGTTTGCATAGCCGATCAAGATACCCAACCCCCAATTCAACCGGGACCTGTAATACGTGTCACTGGCTGGATCATTGTCCTGAGGGTTCTCGTTAAGGACCTTTTCCACATCACGCACAATCAGGTGCTCGGGGATGTAGCACAGGCGATTGTTCTTGTAACTGCTCATACGCAGTTCTGCCACCGGGTAGGCGCCGCCCGTAGAAGACGAGACGGCGATGATATAGGCCGGCTTGTGGCCGAGCTCAAAGCGATTGAACATCAGAAAGAAGTTCTTCAGCCCGGCAGGCACCTGCCCATGCCACTCCGGGGAGATGATGACAAAGGCATCGCTCTCGAATAATTGCTTTTTCAGGGGGGCAAGGCGTTCCTGCCAGGCCTTGTCCTGCTCCCAGATAGACTGGTCCCAGAGCGGCAGCGGGTTGTCCGCGAGAGAATAGACAAAAGGTTCGATACCGTCGAAGTCCTCCGTTAGAACGGATTCGGTATAACGGCCGATCTTTTCGCTCTGGGATGGATTGCGGTGACTGCCACTGACAATGGTAATTTTCATCTTTGATAACAGCGTCTATTCGTTTCTTGCCGTCGCAGGGTACTACGCCTATCGGCTTTATCCCACCTTGGCCAGGGTGTTTTCGTCCATGTGGTGGAAGATCTCCTGCTTCACCGGAATCCACAACTCGGTATCTTCTGAATAGCTGAAGGTACCATCCGAATTGACTGTCAGGTGTTGACTTGCATTCAACATTGAGCCACCTTTGCATCGAAGCTTGACCCGGCTCTAAATGCCATCTATTTGAAACCTTGAAGAAATGCATGACTCGAGGTGGTCCACGCAATTGGGCAAATCCGGGGCAAACGAACACGCGATTCAACACCGATAGCTCTACCCCGCTGACCTGTGGAAGTGCTATTTTCGGGGTTTCTCAACCAATAAACGATTCAACCAGGAGATTGCGATGCGTAGTTCGATGTTTACCTTGGGCTTGTTTCTTGCCGGCTCGTTGGCAGCCAACGTAAGCGCTGCTGATGCCAGACAGATGTCATTTTTTATTACCAGTACGGGGCCTGGCAACGGCGCCAATTTGGGCGGGTTGGGAGGTGCGGATAGACACTGCCAGAAGTTGGCAGACGCTGCAGGCGCTGGAAACCAAACTTGGCGAGCGTACCTCAGCACCCAGGGTAAGGACTTCAAGGACCCAAACGTCGTCAACGCGCGAGATCGGATTGGTAGCGGCCCTTGGTATAACGCCAAGGGCGTGCTGATTGCGAACAACGTGAACGAGTTACATTCGCCAGAGAACAATTTAAACAAAGAAACTGCTCTGGACGAGAATGGCAAAATGGTTAATGGCCGTACCGAAAAACCGAATACCCACGACATATTGACCGGCTCCAGACTCGACGGCACCTCTTTCGGTCCACGTTTTTTTACTGACATGACCTGCGGCGACTGGACCAGCAATGGAGAAGGTGCCGCCATGCTTGGGCATCACGATCGTGTTGGGCCGAATGACAACGCCTGGACAAAGTCCTGGAACTCCTCGCACCTATCCAAAGGCTGTAGTGCGGAGGCGCTGAAGAAAACAGGTGGTAACGGCTTGTTCTACTGCTTTGCTGAAAGGTGAGCGTTTCCGCAGAGCCCATTCCTTTTATTGATTGGGCTCTGTGGTGTTGCAAGTTGCGTTTTCACTATTGCAGGCTGTCGATAACTGAAGGAATGCGTCCTGGGAGTTCAAATGTACTCACATAAGTACGTGCCAATATTTATCCTTGTGGTGCTGTTATGGAATGGTGCAGCCAGCAGCGCACCCGGCGTAAAGGTAGTTTATCCGGACTGGTTCAAACAAAGCTTCTACGATCTCCAGGATGACCTACAGCAGGCTATAGATGCCGGCAAGCATGGCCTGGCGGTGTTCTTCAGCGAAAAGAGTTGCAGCTACTGCAAGGCCATGGTCGAGAGGACTTTTCGGGAACCCGATATCGCGCAAAGCCTGAGACAAAACTACGATGTGGTAGGCCTGGATGTTTTCAGTGATGTGGAGTTGGTGGATCCCAAAGGAAATAGCCACTGGGTCAAGGACTTCGCCATCCTGGAGAAAGCTCAGTTTACGCCTACCCTTATCTTCTACGGCAAAGACGGCGATTCTTTGTTGCGCATTGTCGGTTACCAGTCTCCCATCAAGATGCGTGAAGTACTCGGTTACCTCGAAGGTGGCCACTACACGCGCATGTCCCTGCGTGATTACATCAAACGACAACCACTTGGCCAATCCAGTACCAGACAAACAAACACTATTGATTTGCGGCATGAGAGTGGTAACACAAAGCCCCTGTTAGTGATTTTCGAGTCTCCCGATTGCCAGAAATGCCAGCAGTTTAGGAGTATGTTGAAAGCCCCAGTCATGCAGCCTTACCTTCAGCAGATGAAACTGGCTTTCGTCAGTAGCAGCCCGGAACAGCGCGTTGTCACGCCCGAGGGCCACTCATTCAGTGGTAAGGCCTGGTCGGATCAGTTGGAACTGCTGCACAGTCCCTCCATGGTTTATTTTGATGAACGTGGCAAGGAGGGCCTGAGAGTGGACTTCGATATCCTCATCGATTCAGAAGGGCGTTCGATAGACAGTGATGATGCCCGCATTCTCGACAATATCCGTGCCCGCCTGGAGTACATGGTGAGCAAGGGCTATGAAAGCACCCCTCAGTTTCAGCGTTGGAGGGCAAGTACCAAGAAGAAGGTCCCCGAGCCGCTTCTCTAAGGACAGCTTTTCAAAACAGTCTGTCATTCCGGTCTGCAAGGTATGCCGCCCTGGTGATGAAGGTCGAGATGGTCGGGGCTCGGTTGATTGCGCCCTTTGTCCTGGGGTTCCTGTATGCCAGGATCGTGACCACTGAGAAGCTGGCGCCGGTCGAGCAGCTGATGGGTGGGTTGCTCCTGGACGAGTCCGGTCGTTGACCGGAAGGACATCGATGATGCGTTTATGGAATTTCCTGATCAAATTAACTTTCGCTTTTGCTCTGCAGCAGCTGTCGAGCCTGGCTGCAGCGGACGATGACCATGGCAGGATCGGAAAGGAAGCGGAAACATTGCCCCTGTTCGACGCTCACATGCATTACAAGCGTGAGGCCTGGGGGCCGTTCCCGCCTGATGTGGTTTTGTCCTTGATGGATGCGAATGGTGTTGCCATGGCCTTGGTTTCTTCAACCCCGGATGAAGGAACCATCAAGCTATGGCAATACGCGCCCGGACGGTTTGTGCCGGAAATGCGTCCTTATACCGGCAGCTTCGGCTCGTCCAATTGGACAAAATGGAATGAGGTTGGTGACTACATCGAGCAGCGCATTTCGGAATACCCACACCAGGGTATCGGTGAGTTTCACCTGCATAGGATTGATCCGCAGGATGAGCCCCTGATGAAAAGAATTGTCTCCCTGGCTTTGAAAAAGAACATTCCGTTGCATGTGCACTCTGATCACGAGCCCATTGAGTACCTTTACAGTTTGAGCCCTGAACTTACTATTATATGGGCCCATGCCGGAATGATGGAGCCGCCGGATGTGGTTGCCGACCTGATGGCACGTTACCCCAGCCTCTATGCCGACACCTCGTATCGGGAAACCGACATCCTGCACGGTGCCGGAGGGATCGACCCTGAATGGCAGCGGGTATTGGAAAAATATGCCGATCGTTTCATGGTCGGCTCCGATACCTGGGTCAACGATCAATGGGAAGAGTATGACCAGCTGATCACAATAAATCGGAAATGGCTGGCGTATTTGACACCTCGGACGGCAAAGAAAATCGCCTTTCAAAATGCTGAACGTCTGTTTGGCAGAACGATTGATGCCAAAAACGTAGGTGATCGGTAGGCGGCACGTTCGATATTGATCACCAATTAAGTGTCTTCGGTCCAGCATCAAATTGTTTGCCGGGACATGGTCACGGCGAAATTTAAAAATCGATGACAAGAGGTTCTCAAGTGAAAGCGAATCAACTTTTTTCCACGCTGATCGCCGTTCAACTGACAGGCATGGCTCTGACTGCCCAAGCGGCAGACGTGGTAAAGGAGCCCAGTATTGGCATGGAGCTGGCGCGTGATATAGCCAGCGAAAGCATCGCCGCGTGCCGGGAGGATGGTTACCAGGTGAGTGCAGTGGTCGTTGATAGATATGGGCTGTTGAGGGCCGCGCTGCGTGACGACCGTGCTGCGCGCTTTACCCTGGAGATTGCCGAGCGCAAAGCGACAATCGCGTGGCTCGATAGTAGAAGCACCGCAGCGATGACTTGTGGTTTCATTAGGCTCCCTCTCGGCTGAACCTTAGGTTAACAGGCTGTTGAAATTCGGCTGACAACTGAGAACATAGCGCTATCCTGCCGATGACGAAAGCAAATACGATGCGCGGTCCCGATATTCAGCAAGATACCTTGTTCAGCACCGTCAGCCCCGAAACGCGTGTGCCGAAAGACCACCCATTGCGCCCCATCCGCAACATGGTCGATCAAGCCCTGAAAGATCTCGATGATGAGTTCGCTGCTCTGTATTCGGCCTATGGCCGGGAATCGATTCCGCCCGAGAAGTTGTTACGTGCCCAGTTGCTGATGGCGTTCTACACGATTCGCAGCGAGCGGCAGCTGATGGAACAGATTGATTACAACCTGCTGTTTCGTTGGTTCGTCGGTTTCTCGATAGATGACGAAGTCTGGGATCACTCGACGTTCACCAAGAACCGTGATCGGTTGTTGGGCGGCGATGTGGCGCGCCAGTTCTTCGCCCAGGTGCTGGGTCAGGCTGAGCGCGCAGATCTTCTGTCGAAGGAGCACTTCAGCGTCGACGGCACGATGATCGAGGCGTTGGCCTCGCAGAAGAGTTATCGACCGAAGGACGAAGATGACCCGCCCGAGGGAGGAGGTCGAAACCGCTGGGTCGATTTCCGCGGCGAGAAACGCAGCCGCGATACCCATGAGTCGAAGACCGACAAAGAGGCGTTGCTGTACAAGAAGAGCCCCGGCACGGCAGCGAAGCTGAGTTTCATGGGTCATGTGCTGATGGACAACCGCCATTGCCTGGTGGTTGACGCTCAGGTAACGCAAGCGACGGGTACGGCCGAACGGGAGGCCGCCGTCGACATGGCCGCAGCGCTCAGTGGCACGCAGCGCGTGACGCTGGGCGCGGACAAAAACTACGACACCCAGGGCTGCGTCGATGATCTGCGGTGTGCAAACGTGACACCGCACGTGGCGCAGAACACCAGCAACCGTTCATCGGCGATCGATGGACGCACCACCTGCCACGAGGGTTATGCCGTCAGCCAACGGATCCGCAAGCGGATTGAGGAAGGCTTTGGCTGGGCAAAGACCGTCGGCGGCCTGCGCAAGAGCCGGTTTGTCGGCCGCGAAAAGTTGGACTTTCAGTTTGTCCTCACGTTCGCGGCATACAATCTGGTTCGGATGCGCAACCTGGGGGTGGCGGCATGTTGCTGATGGCGCTGTCGAGGGGATGGTCCGCCTGGAATCCGGGTTTTCAGCGAAAAACGCCAATTCAAGCAGCGCTGGGCGACGTACGCCCAGAAAAAAATCGATAGCAGGATCGCGATGGCCGGCAAAGCGACCTGTTTTTCAACGGCCTGTTAATGCCATAAAGGTCCACATCCTGGTTAAGGGATACGGAGCCCTCGCGCCCCTCACGGG
>CAZCDY010000022.1:0-27005 GCA_964497145.1 uncultured Gammaproteobacteria bacterium | reverse complement strand
CCTGCGGTCGCTGCGACTCCATACTTCCTCTTAATGAAGCTTCGCAGGGCATCTCGGCAAGGTTCGGAATACAGGATTGCAACGTTCTGTAACCAGCATGCTGGGGTGAGTCAGTATCTGAAAGATCCTGGCAACTTCGTGCGTTTAGGGTTCGTAAATTCTCAGAATACGATTCTTCCCTTGTTCCGCGAGATAGTAGGCACCATCGGTACCTACAATGACGGCCTGTGGGGCGCACAGGTTTCTGGCCAAAACCTCGATCCCATCCTCCTCGTACCGCAGTAACCGCCCGAAGAATTTCCGGTCCTCGGTGATAAGGACGGATCCGTCGGCAAGGCAGTGGAGATAACCCGGCTGTTCCAGCCCTGTTAAGGCCGTAACTCCCACGCCATCGGCGTAATACGACAATCGATCCAGGGCTTTTTCGACGAAATAAATGCGTCCGCCGGGACTTTGGCAGACACCCTCCGATTCCTTAAGCCTGTGCAACAGGACCTCAATCTCGTCCGTCTTGGGGTCGATCCTCAAAAGCCGGCCATGCTGCCGCCTATCCTCGACCACCAGTATCTTGTCTTCATCTGCGCTGGAGATACCCTCTCCTTTGGCTACGCCGTCCAGGTAGCGGACCCTTCCCGATTCGTAAACGACCAGCCCCTGGCTGCCACCTTCATTGGTTATATACAGGGCGTCGTCGCGCAATAAGATACCGTCGGGTTTGTCCAGGTTACCCAACACCTTGCTGATACGCCCCTGTTGAATATGCACAACCCGACCTTCGCCGTTCCTCATTTCCAGCGTTGCATAAAGGTCGCCATTTCGATCAAAGGCAAGCGCCGAAACATCCTCTAGCTCATCCGCGAATACTTCGTAATTCAAACCCTCGGCCACCTTAGGCAGGAAAAACAACGTATAGGACAATCCCGACGTTACGGCTAGCGCGGCGATCCACCAGAAAACTCGCCTTGATTCTCGCTTGATGCTGGTATCCATTCGCCACGTTCCTCTGCGACATGCCGAAGCTGGGGGCCGACATCGAATCTTGGCTCCGCCCATGCGCGTGATTTGCCGTTGGAAACAGACACTACTTCGAGCCACCGAGCAATGAAAGGGACACACCCCCTACGTCGACCGAACCAGGGCTCCGATGGGCTGTTTTTTCTCCTGCTACAGACCGGTAGGTTACCGGTGGCAACCCGACCGTCTCTTCAGGGTCGACGCAGACGAAACAAGCCACCTCAAGGGTGGCCTGCTCGTTGCTGCGTTGCTGAAAATCGCTTTCGAGCAACGGATATCGGGACCCCTGCTGAACGGTCCACTTTATAGGGGCGGCACCACGGCAGAAACCTTCTCTGCCGCTGCCGAGCTTAAAGTTCGAAGCGTTTTACCAGCCCACCAAGCTCCTCCCCCATACTGGCGATTTCACTGGCAGACTGCGCAGTTTGCTCTACAGCCGTCAACGACTCCTCCGCCAACGTTGCGATTCGTGTGACGCTTTGGCTTATCATCTCCGATACAGTGGATTGCTCCTCGGCCGCACTCGCGATCTGACTGTTCATATTGTCGATCTCGGCGACCGAACGGGTGATCTCCTGCAGTGCACCGTGCGCCGCCGAAGCGCGTTCGAGAGTTTCAGCCGAACTCTCATGGCTGTGTTTCATAACCGAGACCGCCTCTATGGCGCCCTTCTGCAGGCTTTCTATCATCGCCTGAATGTCCTGCGTCGACTGTTGGGTCCGGCTCGCCAGAGTACGAACTTCGTCAGCGACCACCGCAAAGCCACGCCCTTGCTCGCCCGCTCTAGCTGCCTCAATCGCTGCGTTCAACGCCAGCAGGTTGGTTTGCTCGGCGATGCCTCGAATCACGTCCAGCACACTGCCGATGTTCTCGCTCTCGGAATGCAGACTCATGATCACTTCTCCCGCCTGTTCTACATCGCCGGCCAGGCTCTCGATGGAAGCAATCGTGTTCTCCATGATTCCACTGCCATCACGTGTCCGCTCCGCGGCATGATTGGCTGCCTTCGCCGCAGTCGATGCGCTCTGCGCAACCTCCTGTATGGTTGCAGCCATCTCATTTGCCGCGGTCGCAACCTGATCCGTTTCTTCACACTGGTTCGTGATCCGGCTTTTGCTCTGATCGGCAATGTTGTCGAGGTAACCGGTTGAACCAATGAGCTGTTCGGTGACTTCACTGATCTTTCCAATCAGCAGCCGCAGCTGTCCGACCATTTCACGCAGCCCGGCGCTAAGCCGGCCCGTCTCATCGTCATGAGCCGAAACCGGCGGATTAAAGTCGAGGTGCCCGTCCGAGATCGCCGTCATGCAATGTACGACCTGATCGATTGGCCGAAATACGCGACGAAAATACCAGAACAGGCCAATGGCGGACGCGATTAGCACGATAAGCACGAAGCCGATCGATGTATAGGTTGACATGGCCTGCACCCGATAGGTTTCGGTCCGGTCCTGCGAGGTGACCAATTGAGCGATTGGATTTCCCCGATCATCTCGTATGGGTGCCGCCACGTTCACGCGATACTGTGAACCCTCACGAATCACCTCCATCCCGCCGCCTTCCTCCGTGAACCCTGGGGCCGTGGTTACGTCGAACTGATTCTTGGAGCCCACACGCTCTTGCCGACCATCCAACGTGTAGACAAAGACGTCCGAGCCATCGCTTGCCTGAAAACTGTCAACCAGCGCCTGTACACCTTGGCTGTATACTGCCACCGCGCGCAGCTTGCCACGCACGTAAAGCGGAAATGCAGCGATTACCTGCAGGCTGCCGTCGTCGTCCCGATTGATCCCGTAACGCATTGCCGGCTCTTCAAGGACCGCCCTCACCAATGTCTTTTCGGTCGCGCCAGACTGGGCGTCAGGAAAAGCCGCAATGTAGTTGCCGTCTTTATCGAACAGCTGCAAACGCTCTAGCGTCCCGTCCGCAGACAGCGTGTTGTGGGTGGTTGCGGCCTGTTCGCGCACAACCGCGAGATCCCCCTTCCGGAGCGCCTTCAGGGCGACGCTATCGCGTGTCAGTGCTTTGCGGTAACCCGCCATTCTTTCCTGCAAGCGGATAGCGATCTGTTCCCAGAGCAAACGCTTGCTGGATAGCACCTCGGAAACATATCTTGCCTCGGCAGCACTTTGTGAACGGTAGCCAAAGCTGATTAAGATCACGGCCACTGCCAGCAGGACGGCAACCGTCACGGCGGTAATTCGAGCTCGGATGGTCATTTTCTACTCGCAAGTATGGCCTTTGCGGCCAAGTAGGTTTACTCGACCGGATAACCGGCCTTCTTCCATGCCGGGAAACCATCGCGGAAGTAATAAACGTCGGTGTAGCCCCATGCGAGCGCCTTGGTTGCAGCCTTGGAACTACGTGGGCAACGCACACCGCTGCAGTAAAAGACAATCTTCTCGTCTTTCTCGACCTCGGAGGTCAGAGCAGCCTCGTTGAATGAGCTCTTGAAGTCCAGCCAGATCGCGCCAGGCACACGCCCGCTGTTCCAGACGTTTTGTTTGCGCAGATCAACGAATGCTGCCTCCTGGTCAAATAGTTTCTTGGCCGCAGCGGCATCCACTGTAGTCGCACCGGGCACGCTCTCGGGCGTCGATTCGACGAGTTCCGATGCCGATACGAACTGCGAGCCGAAAGCCAGGACAAGCCCAAGCGCCATGTACTTGAAAATATGCATTGTTGGTTACCTCCAGGACAGGGGGGCAGGTTCGTCATGAACCACGTCCCCGATCACAAACAGAAATTGCGTAGGAATATACGGCGCAAAAAAAGGAAGCTTTAACGCGAAATACCCGAAATGCCCTTCTCGGTACACACAACGCCGGATTTTCTTAACATGGATTAATCTTGGGGCGAAAAACAGCGGAGCAAAGGCTTGTAGACCGCGCTGCCGTATCGTGGGCATGTGCGTGAAGATGATCGGCAAGGACAGGCCCACGGAACAAGCCGATGCTCAACTCCCTGGCAATAGATCCGCCTCTCTTCTGACTGGCGTGGATGGTATTTGGGCTGCAATTCGAACATCGCGAAAGAACCGAGTACGCTCCGTTTACATTACCAAAAGCGTCCGCGAACCACCGCTATCTGAGACAAGCAGAAAGCGAGGCCATCCGCAGCAGACCTCAGGCCCGCGGGGCACCATCGAGTTGATCCCGGCCGACAAACATACCGGTGCATGAACGCCGAGGTCGGAGCCAGACGGAATTCGAAATTTACACAATGGTTCACCACGTTCTGCTCGCCGCCACATCGTACTGGGCATGCCTTTGTTTCCAGCTGTCGCTTGCGAAACCTTTGACCATGACACCGGCTGGTTTGTACCGAACAAGTCGCCCAAACCACCGGCAGAAGCCAAAACACACTCGGCGCTCCTTGTCAAGCATTGGGGAACGAGAGGGAAAAGCAATAATTGTTATTGCGATTACGATCAGCATTGCTCTGGTGCTTACGATCATCGCGTTATTCCTTTATTTCAAAAAAAGACCGCATAGGTCATAGTTTGGCCAACCCCAACGGATCAATCATCATTACAAGCCCCAGATTTGGAAACAAACAGGAACCTTTTATTTTCTTATGAACGATACACTAATACTCATTTCCATGTTATTTCTGTCAGGTGCTTTTTCTGGTTCTGAAACAGCTTTAACAGCCGTCACATTAGCGCGTGCAGAAGCTCTGCAGAAAGATGGCCAGGGTGGCTCCAAGGCATTGCTTAAACTAAAGCAGAAATCCACAAGCATGTTGATTACACTATTGATCGGAAATAATCTGGTCAATATTGGCGCATCTGCTTTTGCTACAGTGGTGGCTACGGAATACCTAGGGGCATTGGGTCCAGGGGTGGCTGTTGGAGTACTAACTCTTCTGATCCTTGTGTTCGGTGAGATTACCCCTAAAAGCTTGGCGATTCGCCATTCGATCAGGGTTTCTCTTGCAGTTGCTCCCATCGTGTTGCTATTAATGCGGATACTATTCCCCCTGGTGTGGATATTTGAAAATTTGATAACCCTCGTTCACAAAATGGCCGACATCAAGGAAGCCCCAACGGTAACAGAATCAGAACTGGTACATTTGTTAAAGTACGGCACTATAGAAGGCACCATTGAAAAGGATGAGGCAAAGATTATCGAGCGAGTGTTCGCTTTTAACGACTTGGTGGTGGCGGATGTGATGACTCCCCGGCATAAATTGTTTTCGCTGAATGAAGAGACCACCATTAAGGAAGCTTTACCAAAAATCGTGGAAGTTGGCTTTTCCCGTGTGCCTATTTATTCGGGATCTGTTGAGAATATTTCTCGCATTGTGCACTGGCATGATATCGCTACTGCTATTTCTAACAACCAGATAGACAAACCCTTAAAGGATATTGGTATTGAACCCATATTCTCACCACTCAACCAACCTATCGATCATTTATTTTATGATCTTAAACGTCAAAAAAGACATCTTAGTATTGTAGTGGATGAACATGGCGACCTGAGGGGGGTGGTGAGCATGGAGAACCTACTGGAGGAGCTTGTAGGTGAAATATATGATGAGTCAGATAGAAAAAGACCCTCTGGGATCACGAGGCTGGATGATGGTATTGAAGTGGATGGGGGTGTGGACTTGAGGGCGATTAAGGAGTTTTTTAAAGTAGAAATGCGAGGCAAAAATTCGGATAGTGTTAGTCGTTGGATTGTAAGCGACATTGAAAGGATCCCTAGAGTCGGCGAGCAGTTTGAAATTGATGGATTAACGGTAGAAATCAGACAAGCCTCAGGTAATTGTATTCACAAAGTGAAAATTAAGACTACTTCGAATAAAGACTCAACCAGATCAGAGCAATAACTTCGACGGGTTATTACGTAACGAATGTCCCGCTCGCGGAAAATAGCAACTTCGCCCTAGCGTCCTGAGTCAGAAATTCGCACATGGAATCGCTTTCTCGATTACCTGGGTTGAGCGGTAAATACCGCGGTGGATCTGCTTTTGACTTAGCGTGGCGAACCACCGTTCCACCTGGTTCAACCAGGAAGCCGATGCCGGCGTGAAGTGCATACGAATCATGGATGACAGAAAAACCAATGCCTTACCGCAGGCGTCTTAAGCGTCCCGTAGTTATCCATGACCAGAAACACATCAAGATCATCATGAACGCACTCATCAATGATTTTCAGAAACCTGAAGAATTCCTGGCTACGATGAGGGCGATGCAAGCGACCCATGACCTCACCGGTGGCAATATCCAACGCGGCAAACCAGGTCGTCGTGCCGTGTCGCACGTAATCGTGCGCCCGTCGCTCCGCAACGCCGGGGCCAACGGCAAAATCGGCTGAATGCGATCCAGCGCCTGAATCTGGCTCTTTTCGTCAACACATAGCTGGCTGATCATCTCAAAATGATGGCTCAATGCTGGTAGCTCCAATCGATCTGGTCGAATCGATCCCAAAGTCCGTCCGTGCGTTCACGAGCTTCAAAGTTGTAAGGCACTTGGTCCCAGCGGGACACATCGTCGGTGTACGAGTCGAGAACATAAGTCCCCTCCGATGTCTCCACGGTCAGAACGCAATGGGAATTTAGAAGTCTCCTGTGGAAGACGAAGGCCAGCCGCAATGCGCCGGACGCTACTCCGGCCTTCACCAACCTTGATCGCTTCTCCAGAGCAAGATCCTCGCAGTCTCCGTATCCGGATGTCGGCAAAGCCCAATACTCCTCCGCATTGTATTGACTGATGTCGAGCATAAACTTGATTTCAAGATTGACGGTGACATTGGTCACTCTAATCATGTCCATGAGATCGGTGCTGTGGAGGAGAACAGAGCGACCGCTCAGGTCGCATTCGTTCGGGTATCGGCGACAGAAATCTGCGTAAGGGGGATAACGTTCCACCACGTTGACTACAGGAAGCGAGAGCCGGTTGCTCGCAAAAGCGACGTCTGCCAAGGCCCCCGCTCCCGTAAAAATGACCGACCACAATGCAGTGACAGCGAAAACCGCTTGCTTGCTGGTGGCCAGCCTTGTCGCAATCATGTTCAAGCCCTTAGCCATTGCGTCGGCAGAAGGCGACATAAAGGTCGTTGTTTGATCAAGGGCAAGTATTCATGTGTTAACGCCGTTGTTCATAGCATTATGGCCAATACTTGAACTGGGGGAGTTTAATTACTGCAAACAGAGTATCAAAGGAGGGAGTCATGCAGAAACCAACATCAACTACCAAAGTGATCGCAATGGCTGGACTTGCCATCGTGCTAGCCCTCTTTTTGGCCAGCAGCGCCGCTTTTGCAGAAGAAGAGACGATCGGCTCTGATGAGTACAGGATGTCTTGCATGTCCTGTCATGGTGTCGGTGGGCGTGGAGACGGACCTCTGGCCAAGTTTCTTAATGTCAAGCCGACGGACTTGACCTCCTTGGCAAAGAACAACGGCGGACAGTATCCGAAACTGAAGGCTGGGCAGTACCCATTCTTGCGTGTCTATCAGATCGTCGATGGACGGGCTGCCGTCGAGGTTCATGGCGAGCGAGCAATGCCAGTCTGGGGCAACAGGTATCTCGAGCAACAGCCAAGCGGGATCAGTTCATACGGCGGTGAACATGAAAAAGTGATTCGCGGGCGCATCCTGGAACTTGTTTACTACATCCAGTCGATCCAACAGTGATCGGCCGCTTCGCACCAGCATAGATTTGGTCTGACAAAACCGCTGACCACCCGAGGCTCGCTTCGGGTGGTTTCAGTAACTGCGGCTTCAGCCAATGCTGCCATTGGAGATAGGTCCCGCATAGCCGGTCTTCTTCATGGGCGATGTCCGGCAAAGAATTAAGCAGCGCAACTCCCGGCCACGAACTCGGAACGGCTCGAAGCGTTGGCCGCGTGAGGCGGTCTTCTCGATGTTGTGCCGCCTATCGGGGGTCAATTGCCAACCCTGTTGATACACCCGCCGAGCACCAGGGTCTTTTGTGCATGGCCGCCTACCACTCTCCGGCAGAGCCGGGGCCTTTCAATTTGGCAGCCGCTCAAAGCAGCTGTCGAGGTCGCTCACGCGGCCCCTCTGGTTGGGGCCACCTCAAGGTGGCTGCTCAGCGCCACAGATCCGGTTTATCCAGACGCCGGCCTTCAGTATTCTGGTCTATATCTTTATAGGTAGAGAAGACCACGATTGACGCCGCTTAGACGGTGAAGGAGGCAGCGGATGCATCCCACCGAGGGGCAGGACGGCCTGACTTGTCTTACCGCAAATCCAGAGGATACACACGCCAATCTGGTCTTCGTGCATGGCCTGGGTGGCAGTGCATTCAAAACCTGGAATGCGGGGGACGATACCGAACTGGGTTATTGGCCTGCCAAGCTGGCGGAGGACCGCCCCTATTGCTGCGTATGGGTGCTGCAATACACGGCGGATATCCTCGACAGCCCATTGAAGAGGCACAAGACCATCGACCTCATCGACAAGGGGCGATGGTTGGTCGATCAGCTCGTGCAGCATGGCGTTCAGGAGAAACCCATCGTCTTCGTCTGCCACAGCCTTGGCGGCCTCCTCGTCAAGCAGGCGCTGTTGTTCTCCCAATCCCTCGGTCCCGACAGCTGGCGATCGGTCTGGGCCCAGACGCAGGCGGTCTTCTTCCTGGCTACGCCGCATACAGGCTCGCAACTGGCAGACATTGCACAAACGCTCGCCGGTTTGATCCGCCGGCTGACACACCCGCTGGCCGGCCTTGTCCTGAAACCATCCCTGGCGCTCAGAAATCTCGAGAAGAACAACCCTACGTTGCGCTATCTGCGGGACTGGTATCGCTACTATGCGCCGGTGCAGGGTATTGAAACCTTTGCCTATGCAGAGGGGAGTGCGCTTTTCGGAACCATGGTGGTCGAGGTTGAGGCAGCAAACCCCCAGATCGCAGGCGCCGACTTTGTGCAGCTTTCGGACGAGAATCATCTATCGATCGCCAAGCCGGAGAACAGCCGCAAGACCGTTTACCGCAAGGTGGCGGGTTACCTGGAAGGACTTGAGGAACGCGTCACCGAGGGCCGTATCGAGTCGGCCGCCTCCTTCCTGCCGTCGAGAGAGGCGCTGCAACGTGCCGCCGAGAAAAGGAAGCTCATCTCGCGCATCTGTGGCTGGTGGTGGGAAGTGATCCGGGTGGATGGTGACATAGAGGTCAGCCTGTTCGAGATCCGGCCGAACCCCATGACCAATTCGGTGGTCTGCGAACACGGTTTCCATTACGACCGCCAGGGCAGGCCGCTGTCGAAATGGCACAGCGTGATGGCAGATGTAGCAATGGAGCGGAAAGATATCGTGCTCAGCTACTACTGGAAGGGAAAACGCCTTCATGGTGACAAGCTGGGTCAGCGGTTCGAGGGTTTCGGCAGGATCGAATTCGATCAACCGTTCCCGCCAACGAACCGGGTTGACAGGGGCAGCGGCAGATTTTGGGATTTCAACGCAAGCCATCCGGAGCAGACGCGGGAGAAGATCGTCGAGGTTCTGCTGCGCGAGCGCAACGACAAGGTCATCCGTGACATGAACGACCGACCCGGGATACGGAACATGAAAGCGTGGCAGCCCTGGCTCACCCACCTGTAACCCATTGATTACGGGAAGAAATCGAATCCGGGCGTGAATTCTGACCGAACCTGCTCCTGGAACGGCGGCTCAAGGGATATCCGCTTGAAGCATTTTGGACTGCTTTGCGCTGCCGATTCAACCGGCCAGACGCACCCACGCGCGTTCCTACACCGGTCGGCGCCTGCCTGGGAAGTTCAGATCATTGCCCGGAAACGGGTGTAAGTATGCAAGCCCGATCTTGTTTTATGGACAAAAACCGTGCGGATGTTCGCACTCGTGCAAGTTCGGTTTTTCTGAATATCGGATACTTGATTCAAGACAACAAAAAGGGTGCGACATAAATTCGCCGCATTCACACATGCGGTTCTCCTGACTATTCTAAGTCTATCGGATTAAATTTCCTGAATGCCGCTGCGCGGGCCAGCCGTCTGACGATTTGGACGGAAGGTGTGCGCGGTTGACCCATCACAACAGTTGGTCAAAGGGAGGCAGTCATGACCGAACAGCTCAAATGGAATCTCAACCTGCAGATGGTCCGTGGGCCGAGCGTCGCTTTGGCCGGCGACCTGTCGGTCGATGCTTACGACAAGGTAAGTGTCGATATCGAGCATGGCGCTGCCGCTGTAACTGTCGACGTCCAGCCGGGAGACGCGGACGAAGTCCTTTTTCTCCTTATTCAATCCAATCGTTACGGCGAAGGTCTGACCTACAGGGTCAACGGGGCCGGTGACGCGATCGTGCTCGATCAACCGCAGTTCTTTCTTGGTGCCGGTGCGGTCGGTGTGCTCGGCGCCACTCCCCAGACACTCGAGGTCGAAAACAATCTCGCCGTTGCCGCAGACGCGCGACTGGAGGTCCTGGCAGGCCGAAAGGCCGTCCCCGATTGATCCCGGGCAGACCCCGCATTTCAAAAGACTACAACCACAGGAGGCACTCACATGCCGATTACGCCCACCTACCCCGGTGTCTATATCGAGGAGTTGCCCAGCGGTGTGCGCACGATCACAGGCGTCGCCACATCAGTGACAGCATTTGTCGGCCGCGCACGTCGCGGCCCCACCGACAAAGCCACCACCATCCACAGCTTCGGTGAGTACGAGCGCCTCTTCGGAAAGCTTTGGGAAGAGAGTCCCATGGGCTATGCGGTGTACCACTACTTTCTCAACGGCGGCACCGACGCAGTCATTGTGCGTGTGCACAACGGCGACGCCAGCACGACGGCGACGCTGACGATCCGCAACGAGGACGATGACGCCAATATCATACTGGTGGCTGCCAGCCCGGGGTCATGGGGCTCACGGCTGCGCGCGCGGGTCGATTACACGACCAAGGACATCAGCGACACCACACTCTTCAATCTGTCGATAAAGGACATCGCAACCGGGGTGATCGAGACCCACCGCAACCTCTCGACCGTCGTGTCCTCGCCGCGTTACATGACCAAGGTGCTATTGGAAGACTCCGACCTGGTACGTGTACAGACGTTCGGTACCGTGCGTCCGGTCGAGACGCCCGATCCGGATAGCGGTGCCAAATCACCTTTCGAGGACTCCACCGACGGCAGCGCATTGTCAAATGCGGTGGTCGCGAGCAACGTCAACGACGGACTAGCCCTCGCCGGCACCGAAATCTCGGGTAGTGCAACAGAGCCAAAGACCGGCCTGCATGCGCTCGACGCTGTCGATATCGTCAATCTACTGGTCATCCCGCCCTATATCGCGGACAGCAACGGCGGTTATCTCAATGGCGACATCTCCTCCACTGTGCGCAGCGACGCCCTCAACTATGCCAAAGGCCGGCGGGCGATCTTCATCGTCGACCCGCTCAGCACCTGGAACAAGAAGGAAGACCCACTCGACAGCAGCGGCGGCGTCGACAGTGCCAGCTTTGGCCTGAGCCGGGATGCCAACGCGGCCATCTATTTCCCCCGCATCAAGGCGCCGGACCCTCAGGAGGAAGGCCGCCTGAAGACCTTTACCCCGTCTGGAGTGATTGCCGGACTGATCGCCCGCACCGATGCCCAGCGTGGTGTCTGGAAGGCGCCCGCCGGTACCGATGCCGCGCTGGCCGGGGTGCCTGACCTGGCGTTGCGCCTGACCGACCCCGAGAACGGGGAACTTAACCCGCAGGGGATCAACTGTCTGCGTATCTTCAAGGGCATCGGCCGGGTCGCCTGGGGTGCACGCACCATGCGTGGATCCGACATCCTCGCCGATCAGTGGAAGTATCTGCCTGTGCGCCGGACCGCCCTTTATATAGAGGAAAGCCTCTACCGCGGCACTCAGTGGGTGGTTTTCGAGCCCAACGACGAACGGCTGTGGGCACAGATCCGGCTGAACGTCGGCGCCTTCATGCACAACATGTTTCGCCAGGGCGCGTTTCAGGGCACCAGCCAGAAAGATGCCTACCTGGTGAAATGCGACAGCGAGACCACCACGCAAAACGACATCAATCGCGGCGTGGTGAACATCCTGGTGGGCTTCGCGCCGCTGAAACCGGCGGAATTCGTCATCATCCAGATCCAGCAGCTGGCTGGACAGGTCGAATCCTGAGGAGAACAGCATGGCACAGTTCAGCGTTAACGCATCGCGATTCGATCCGTACAAAAATTTCAAGTTCCGGGTCAAATGGGACGGCCGTTATGTCGCCGGTATCAGCAAGGTCAGTGCGTTGAAACGCACCACCGACGTGGTCGAGCATCGCGAAGGCGGCGACCCGAGTACCACCCGCAAGTCACCGGCGCAGACCAAGTTCGAACCGATCACACTGGAACGGGGTGTTACCCATGACATCGAGTTCGAGAAATGGGCCAACAAGGTCTGGAACTACGGCTCAGGACTAGGCTCGGAGACGTCGCTGGCGGATTTCCGCAAAGACCTGATTATCGAGTTCTATAACGAGGCAGGCCAACTCGCGATCGCCTACCGTGTCTATCGCTGCTGGGTTTCCGAATACCAGGCACTGCCCGAGCTCGACGCCAGCGGCAATGCGGTTGCGATCCAGACCCTGAAGCTCGAGAACGAGGGCTGGGAACGGGATTACGAGGTAGCCGAACCGGCCGAACCGACCTTTACCGAACCGGCAGGTTAAGGCATGCCCCGGCTGTCCGCCGAAGCGGTTCTGGCAATCTGGGAGCAGGCACCCATCGACGACGCGGTGCGTGGACCCCTGACCGTACTGGCGCACGCCTACCCGGAACTGTCGGAAGACAACTTGCTGGACCTGAGCATTGGCGAGCGTGACAGCCTGCTGCTGCAACTGCGCCACCAGCTGTTCGGCGAAAACCTCGATGGCTTTGCCCATTGCCCGAGCTGCGACGAGCGGCTCGAATTCAGTATCACGGTCGGCGAAATCCGCCGCACCGGCTACCCCGGCGTCCCAGACCGGGTGCTGGATGTGAAGACATCTGATGTCCAGGCCCGCATGCGCCTGCCGAACAGTCATGACCTTGTGCAGATCCAGCGATGCCAGAATCCGGAACGGGCTGCGCACCTGCTGTTCGAACGCTGCATCGAACGGATCGAATGCCAGGGCAGACGGCTTACCCCGGGTGAACTCCCCGAAGATCTGCTGGCAATGCTCGACGAACGACTTTCGCAGCAACAGGGCCTGGCCGACCTCGAACTCGAGATCCAGTGCGACGCCTGTGGTCATAGCTGGAAGGCCCAACTGGATATCGCGAGCTTCTTCATCCGGGAGCTGGGCCGCTACGCCGGCCAGCTCCTCGACCAGGTGCATATGCTGGCGACTGCCTACGGTTGGACGGAACAGGCCATCCTGGGTATGCACCCGCACCGTCGCAGCGCCTATCTGGAGCGCTTGCTGACATGAGCAGTTTCTTCCTGCATCTCGCGCAACGCACCTTGGGACAGGTGGAGCTGATCCGTCCACTGGCCCCGTCACGCTATGCCGCCGCTGCACCCAGCGGAATGCCCGGGGAGACGCTCAGCGAACACCAGGTTCGGCTGGATACGCTGGACGACCAGACAACGGCTGCGCCACGGGTGTCACCCGGTGAAGGGTTGCGGGACATGGAGTCGCCAACCCCGCCGACTGTGACCACAAGCGCAATTCACCCTGCACCGCGCGCTACCGAGGAACCCGGAACGCTTCATGAGGACCAGGAACCTGAAGTCGAGCTGGCAGACAGCGGGACGCCATCATCCGAGTCGATCGCGGCCACGCCTGTGCCAAGGCATCCCGGCGATACATCGACGGACCGGTCCTCTGCTGGGCCAGGGGGGAGCCATCCGATAAGCCGGCAAACAGCCGCCGAAGCCTCTGTGCCCGCACGCGCGCCTGACAGTTTGCAGGGACATCCGGCGCATCGCCCTGCCCGATCAGACACCGGGATCGGGATGCTCGAACCAGACGGCACCATTGCGCCGGCGGACGTGCCCCTGCATCCGCTACGACCGCGTGTCGAGGCCGGGACCCTTGCCCGGGAAACGACGCCCGATCAAGATTCACGGCCAGCGCCGACACCACGCACCAGGACCGACCCGGTGGCACAGAAACCGGCAAGCGAACCGGTGATCGAGGTACACATCGGGCGCATCGAAGTCCATGCGGCGAGACAGCCAGTCCCAGCCGACCCGGCGGGACCGCAGCTGCCGGGCCTGTCATTGGCCGATTACCTCGGAAGGCGTAACGGAGGTCGCTGGTGAGCAGTCCGCTGGCCATCGCCGCGACGACCGCCGTACTGCGCGAACGGCTCGATGCCGGACTGCTCGACTATGACTTGAGCAGCGTGCTGGGCACGGTCAGTGTCTCGGCGATACCACCTGACCAGGTCGTGAGCAACGGCAGCACAGAACCGAACCAGCTCAACCTGTTCATGTATCGCGCGACCCCGAACACCGGCTGGAGCAACCAGCAGTACGCCGCACGCAATACTGCCGGCGACCGCATTGCGAATCCACCGCTGGCGCTCGACCTGCACTATCTGGTGACCGCATTCGGCGCCTCCGATCTGCACGCCGACCTGTTGATCGGCTGCGCCATGCATCTGTTCCACGAAACACCTTTTCTCGACCGCGAGGTGATTCGCAATGCACTGACCCCCAGCCCCGGTGGCGGGGGGGCGCTGGACGATCTGCTGACACTGCTCGGTACCGCCAGGCTCGCGGATCAGTTCGAACAACTGCGCATAACGCCGGAAGCGCTCAGCGCCGAGGAAATCGCCAAACTCTGGTCGGCCTTTCAAACCAACTATCGTCCAAGCAGCGCCTATGTCGTCACCGTGGTCCTGCTCGAACGCCATCGTTCCGCCCGCAGTGCGCCACCGGTCGCCGAACGGAGGCTGCATGTACGCCAACTGCGCCACCCGCACATCGACTCGATCGAGCCGGATGTCGTCGCGGCCGGAGGAAACCTCCGAATCGGTGGGTACAACCTCAAGGCAGACCCGGTCCGTCTGAGCTTCATCGATGCCTTTGTCACGCCCGCGGAAGAAGATGTGAGCGACGAGCAGATCAGGGTAACCCTGCCGGCCGGGCTGTTGGCGGGGGTCAATAGCGTACAGGTCGTCCAGGATCTTGAGTTCGGCACCACAGACGACCCCTATCCCGGGTTCGAATCGAACGCGGCGATCTTCCTGCTGCGCCCGGCGATCACGCCTGGTGCCGTGAATCCTGCAGCCATTGGCCCCACCAACTCCGGCAGCATCGCGATCGACTTCAACCCACCGGTCGGAAGACACCAGCGGGTGCTGCTGTTACTCAACGAATTCAATGCCCCGGCCAGTCGCCCATCGCGCGCCTACAGTTTCGAGGCGCCGCCGCGTAACGCCGACAGCGATCCGGAAACGGCAGCCGTGCTATCCCTGCCATTTCTTGGTGTCGCCAGCGGCCAATACCTGGTGCGCGTCCAGGTGGATGGCGCCGAGAGCGCCTTGACCTTCGAGTCGGGCTCAAGCGTTTACAACCACCCGCTGGTCACTATCCCATGAGCGCCTGCCGCCAACCCGACTGGCTCGAGGCCGACCAGCGGCATCTGCATCGCGCGCTGGCCAGGGTCCGTTCGTATCTGACGGGAAACAGGCAGGCGGCACACGGCGACGCCCGGGCAGACGTTACCGACGCACCCGGAAGCGATACAGGGGTATCGGCGCTGGACACGCTGTGCCGGCAGTTCGGGTTGAGTTCCTTCGAACGCAACTGCCTGCTGCTGTGTGCCGGAATGGAACTGGACAGCGGTTTTGCTGCCGACTGTCTCGCTGCCGACCCGATGGGCCCGACCTTCGCGCTCGCACTGTCTGTACTGCCGGAACCGCACTGGAACGCCGTGACCCCGAGCGCGCCATTGCGTCAGTGGCGCCTGCTGGAACTGGACCAGCCCGGCATGCCGACCCGCTCACGTCTGCGAATCGACGAACGCATCCTGCATTACCTGCTCGGGATCAATTATCAGGACGAACGCCTGCAGGGCCTGTTGGTGCCGCTGCCGGTACAGGCTGGGCCGACTCCGTCACAGGCGGCGGTCGGCGAGCGGCTGCTTGAAATCTGGCATCCGGACATCGAGCCTCCGCACTGGCCGCACCTGTACCTGCGCTCTGAAAGACCGGCTTCCGCGCAGGCGGCGGCCGCACATGCCGCGAGCCGGATGGGGGTGGAGCTTTACCGCCTGCCGGTCACCAATATCCCCACGGCCGAGGCAGAGGTCACGGCACTGACCCGCTTGTGCGAGCGCGAGTTTGTTCTGAGCGGCAGCGTCCTGCTCGTCGACGCCGACGGTCTCTCGACTGATTCCGTGATGCAGGCAGGCCGGCGCTTCATCGAGCATATCCGAGTGCCGATGATGATCACGGGCAAGGCAGACCGACTCACCACCGGGGGTTTTACCGGCCGTGCGGCAATCCCGGTCGATGTGCCCTTGCCGACCCATCAGGAGCAGCGGCAACTTTGGCAGACTTCGCTCGGCGAGTTGGGCAGCAAGCTCAACGGTGAACTGGACGAACTGGTGATGCAGTTCGAGCTCGACCATCTGCTTATTCGTCAGATCGGCAGTGAACTGGCCCACGCGCCACACAGCGAACCGGAAATGGCCGAGCAGCTATGGCGTCATTGCCGAACCCGGTCACGCGTCGGAATGAACCGGCTGGCCCAGCCGGTCCGACCGGTCGCCACCTGGGACGACCTGGTATTGCCACCCACCCAGCTCGAGATCCTGCAGAGTCTCTGTGCGCAGATACGCCATCGTGCAAAGGTCTATGAACGCTGGGGCTTTGCGCAGAAGTCGAACCGCGGGCTCGGCATCAGCGCGCTGTTCACCGGCCAGAGTGGTACCGGCAAGACCATGGCCGCCGAGGTACTGGCCAACGAACTCGAACTCGACCTGTACCACGTCGATCTCAGCCAGGTCGTCAGCAAATACATCGGCGAGACGGAGAAGAACCTGCGCCAGGTATTCGATTCCGCCGAGCAGAGCGGAGCCATTCTGCTGTTCGACGAGGCCGATGCATTGTTCGGCAAGCGCAGCGATATCAAGGACAGCCACGACCGCTATGCCAACATCGAAGTCAGTTATCTGCTGCAGCGCATGGAGGCCCATCGCGGGCTGGCGATCCTGACCACCAACCTGAAAGAAAACCTCGACCCGGCATTCGTGCGCCGGCTGCGCTTCATCGTCCGTTTCCCCTTCCCGGACCCGGCCCAACGCGCGGAGATCTGGCGCCGGGTGTTTCCGCAGGACCTGCCAAGGGAAGAACTGGATCCGCAGCGCCTGGCGCAGCTCAATGTCCCGGGCGGCAATATCCGCAACATCGCGCTCAATGCGGCCTTTCTCGCCGCGGACGCCGGCACTCCGGTCACGATGCAACAGGTGCTGCGTGCGGCGCGTGGCGAGTACGCCAAGCTCGATCGGACCGTCAATGAATCGGAGATCCGGGGATGGCAATGAACGGTGCAAACGTCCGTCTGCAGATCGATGAGCTCGCATTGCATGGCTTTTCGCCAGGTGATGGCCCGACCATCGCAGCGGCACTGCAGGATCAGCTGGCTGCACTGCTTCGAACCGAAGGGATACCGGCGTCCCTGCACCAGGGTGCACACATGGCGATGGTCCCGGGTGGCGATATCGGTGCGACCGCAAGTTCGGACCCGGTCGTCGCCGGGCACGAGATTGCACAGGCAATCTTCAGCAGCCTGCAGGAAGCGACACCATGACGAGCAGCTTCCCGCGCTCACCCCGCCTGCTCAAGGGTGCCCTGGTCGGCATGGACCCCGCCAACCCGGTGGCCAGCGTGATCCTGTTTCAATACAACCCGCATACGCTGACCCGGACGCTGCAGGCGCAGTCGGTCGGCAACCAGAGCGGCGCGCGCGCAGAGGCCACCCGGCTCCAGGGCGCACCGCAGGAGACCATCAACCTCGAGGTCACGATCGATGCCACCGACCAGCTGGAGGTCGGTGACGATACCGCCGTCAGCTCGGGTATCCACCCACAACTCGCGGCACTGGAGATGCTGCTGTATCCAAAGAGCAGTCTGGTGGTCGCCAACGCGGCCCTGATGGCGCTGGGCACGATCGAGGTGATCCCACCCGTTGCGCCATTCACCTTGTTCATCTGGGGGCCCAAGCGGGTACTGCCGGTGCGCTTGACCGAGTTCCGGGTCACCGAGGACTCCCACGATCCGCATCTGAACCCGATACGCGCCAGGGTTTCGCTGGGCCTGCGGGTACTGAGCTACAACGACTTCCCGGTCAGCCATCCGGGTTTCCACGTATTCATGGCCCACCAGGTCGTGAAAGAGACGCTGGCCACCTTGGGCAGCATCAACAACCTGTCGGCCACCGGCAGTAGTGTCGACCTGTCCTGAGGAACCCGCGATGTTCGAACCCGACAGCCGCTACTACCCGATCGAGACCGCCGAGCTGACACTGCCCGACGGGCGCAAACTGGCCTACAAACGCCGACGATTTCTTCCGCAGGGCAAGTCCATGGATTTGCTGGTCGAGGTCGGTGTCACACAAGGCGACCGCCTGGATCTGATCACCGCACGCAGCCTGGGTGACCCGAAGCAGTTCTGGCGTGTCGCTGACGCCAATGACGGCATGCATCCGCAGCAGCTCACTGCCGATACCGGTCGCAGCCTCCGCGTTGCGGTACCCACCGTCGAGGAACCGAAATGAACCTGCTCGGCGTCCATCTGACAATGCTGGTCGGCCCGGGCGTTCCGCTACCGGCGCCGCCGATGCTCGGCGAGGCGCTGCATAGCGTCGAGGTGACGCACGACGACAGCGGCACCTCGGGCTTTCAGATCGTCTTCCGCGTCGGGCGTAGCGGACCGACGGACCTGCTCGATTTCGCACTGGCTGGCAACCCGCTGTTGCGTCCGTTCAACCGGGTCGTCTTGATCGCCACCTTCAACACCGTACCGAAGGTGCTGATGGACGGCATGATAACCCAGCAACAGCTGTCACCGAGCAACCAGCCGGGTCAGGCGACCTTGAGCCTGACCGGCGAAGACCTGAGCGTGATGCTGGACATGCAGGAGCGCTCGGTGGAACACCCGGCGCAGGATGAGACGGTCATCGTGAACAAGATCCTGCTCGGCTATGCGCAATACGGCCTGATCCCTATGGTGCTGCCGCCGCCGACGCTCGATATCCCGCTGCCGGTCGAACGCACGCCGGTGCAGCAGGGCACCGATCTTGCGTATCTGCGCGAAATGGCCGCGCGCTACGGTTATGTGTTCTATATCACGCCCGGGCCGGCACCGATGAGCAACACGGCCTATTGGGGACCTCCGATTCGGGCAGGATTTCCGCAGCGTGCGCTGTCGGTGAACATGGGACCGGAGACCAACGTCGAGCAGGTCAGTTTCCGTTACAACGCCCTGGCGCCGACACTCAGCGAGGGTCAGGTGCAGGACCGGGTCAGCAACCGGACGTTGCCGGTGATGACGCCGCTGAGCACCCGCGCGCCGCTGGCCAGTCAGCCCGCATGGCTGGTCAACCAGCCGAACGTGCGACGTACCCAGTTCCGCGACAGCGGCCTGAGCGCGGCCCAGGCATTCGCACGGGCACAGGGTGAGACCGATGCCTCGATGGACGAGGTCCTGGTCGCCAACGGTGAGGTCGATGCGTTGAAGTATGGCGACCTGCTGACCCCACGTGCGCTGGTCGGTCTGCGCGGCGTCGGTTTTCAGCACGATGGCCTCTATTACGTCAAAAGCGTCACCCACCGTATCCAGCCGGGTGACTACCGACAGAGCTTCACCCTGACCCGCGAAGGTCAGGGCTCCACGCTGCCGGTGCTGCCGACATGACCCGGTTCTTCGGCAAATACCGCGGCTCAGTCGCCAACAACATCGACCCGCTGCAGCAGGGACGCCTGCAGGTGAATGTCCCGGCGGTGCTGGGTGACGGCAGCCTTAGCTGGGCCATGCCCTGCGTACCCTATGCCGGTTCCGGGGTCGGCTTTTTCACAACTCCACCCGTCGGGGCCAACATCTGGGTCGAGTTCGAGGCCGGTGATCCGGACTACCCGATATGGAGCGGCTGCTTCTGGGCCACCGGCGAGCTGCCCACCGAAGCGGCTTTACCCATGATCAAGCTGATAAAGACCGACACCGCGACGGTCAAAATCGACGATACGCCCGGCGCCGGTGGCGTCAGCATCGAGCTGGTCAGCGGCGCCAGGATCGTGATCAACGCGACCGGCATCATCGAGATCGACAACGGCATGGGTGGGAGCATTCAGATCAGTGGTCCGCAGGTATCGGTCAATGACGGCGCGCTGGAGGTGATCTGATGTCGGGTTTCCTGTTCCATGTCGGTGCCACCGCGCTCTGCCCGCATGCCGGACCGGTGCAGACAGTCAGCGGCAACACCCGCGTGCTGGTCGGCGGCCAGCCGGTCGCGACCCAGGCCGACAACTTTCTCGTCAGCGGCTGCGTGTTCACGCTGCCCGGCGGCAAGCCCCAGCCCTGCGTCACCGTGCGGTGGCTGGTGCCGGCCAGCCGGGTGCGTGTCGGCGGCCAGCCGGTGGTCCTGCAGACCAGTACCGGCCTGTGTCAGAGCGCCGAGCAGATACCGCAGGGACCGCCCAATGTGGTGACCACCCAGTTCCGGGTGAGGGGGATCTGATGCAGATCGATTACCCCTGGCACGTCGACCCACAGTGCCGTACTGCGACAACCGGCGGGGACGCACACATCCGAGACCTGATCGAGCAGGTGCTGTTCACCAACCAGGGTGAGCGCGTCAACCGACCGGATTTCGGCTGCAACCTGATGCAGCTGGTGTTCGCGGGCAACAGCGATGAACTGGCCAGCGCGACCCAGTTCCTGGTCCAGGGCGCGCTGCAGCAGTGGTTGGGCGACCTGATCCAGGTCGAGGCAGTAGAGGTTCACAACCGCGAATCGACACTGCAGATCACCGTGCGTTACCGCGTGCTACGCAATCAGTCGCTGCAATCCGCGACCTTTGAGCGGGAGTACTGAACATGGGCACCCAGTACGTCTGCAAGAACGAGCAGCGCCGTCGTCAGGTGCGCGACTCCGGGACCGCGCTCAACGGAGTCGACTATCTGGAGGTCCGCGATCAGGGCCTGCCCGACGATCAGCGCCAGCGCCTGATCGAGCTGCGTTTTCTCAAACCCGACGCAATCGACACCCTGAGCGCTGACAACTTCCGGATCGACGGTGGTGTTCGGATCACCGGTATCCGCCTGATCGCAGACCCGATCATCGATGGTACGGATCCCCAGTTGCTGCATCTGGAACTGAGCGGCTGGGGTGATTACTCGACCTATCGACTGCGGCTGATCGACCCGAGTGCGCCAGACGACCCGCCGGCCGGCTTCGACCGCGCACTGGCCGAAGTCGGGTTTTCGTTCAAGATCGACTGCCCGAGCGACTTTGACTGCCCCCGCCCGCCCGCCTGTGAACCGGCGATCGCCGCTCCGCCTGCACTGGATTATCTGGCCAAGGACTACGCAAGCTTCCGGCGCCTGATGCTCGACCGCCTGGCGGTCACGCTGCCACAGTGGACCGAGCGCAATGCCGCGGATGTGGGCGTGGCGCTGGTCGAGACGCTGGCCTACAGCGCCGATCACCTGAGTTATTACCAGGACGCCGTCGCCACCGAGGCCTACCTGGGTACCGCCCGACAAAGGGTATCGCTGCGCCGACATGCGCGCTTGCTGGACTACAGGATGCACCAGGGCTGCAACGCCCGTTGCTGGATCAGTATCGAGGTCAGCCACGATATCCTGCCGGCCGCTCCATCGGATTTCGTGCTGCCGGGCGGCACCCGGCTGCTGACCCGGGTCGCGCCGGAGCCGGTGGTGGACCCTGCCGATCTCGCCGAGGCCATGATCCGCTCATCCCTCGTATTCGAGACCATGCAGCCGATGGACCGCCTGCTCGAGAAACGCAACCGGATTCTATTTCACACCTGGAGCGATGACCGCTGCTGCCTGCCCAAGGGCGCGACACGCGCGACGCTGCTGGGCAGCCGGGCGGAACTCGCCCTGCAGCGTGGCGACGTCCTGGTCTTCGAGGAGCTGCTGGGACCGGACAGTGGCCTCAGCGCCGATGCCGATCCGAACCATCGCCATGCAGTCCGGCTGGTCGGGGATCCGCGTGAGCTGACAGACCAGCTGACCGGTGAACAGGTCCTGGAGCTCGAATGGCATGCCGAGGACGCCCTGCCCTTCCCCTTGTGTCTGTGGGAACTGGCCGACGCCGAGGGTCACAGACTCCCGGTCAGCGTTGCCAGGGCCAACATCGTGCTGGCGGATCACGGCCGACGCATCGACCACGAACTCGAGGTGTCCGCGGGCAGCGATCCGGACCAGCACCGGGGTATCACGCCGTCGGTGGTGCCGGTCGGCGCACACTACCGCCCGCGCCTGCTGGCAGAAGACATCACCCATAGCGCGGCACTGAGACAGCCTGCCTCGGCAACCGCGAGCCTGGAGCAGAATCCCGGCGAGGCGGAGCCTGTGGTCAGCCTGTTCGACGGCGTGGAAAAGTGGGCGCCCCAACGGGATCTGCTGGCCAGTGGCCGTTTCGACAACCGTTTCGTGATCGAGGCCGAAGACGACGGCCGTGCCTGGCTGCGTTTCGGTGACGGCATCCATGGCAAACGCCCGATTGGAGGAACCGCCTTTGCCGCCAGCGTACGGATCGGCAATGGCACCGCGGGCAATGTCGGCGCAGGTGCAATTGCCCACCTGGTCGCCGATTTGGACGGGGTCATCCGTGTCACCAATCCGCTGCCAGCATGCGGCGGCATCGCCGCCGAACCGCTGGAGCAGGTACGACTTCACGCACCACAGGCATTCCGTACCCAGCGCCGGGCCGTGACAGAGGCCGACTATGCGCGCATGACCGAACGCTTCCCGGGCGTCCAGCGGGCGCAGGCCACGCGCCGCTGGACCGGCAGCTGGTACACGATGTTCATCACGGTCGACCGGCTCGGCGGCCTGCCGGTCAGCGCCGAGTTTGAGGCCAACCTGCGTCGGCATCTGGAACAATACCGGCTCGCCGGCCACGATCTGGAGATCGATGCACCGCGCTATGTGGCACTGGATATCGCGTTCACCGTCTGCGTGAAACCCGGTTATCTGCCGGGCGATGTCGAGCAGGCGCTGCTGAAGCGCTTCGGCACCCGCGATCTGGATCACGGGCGCCGCGGTTTCTTCCATCCGGACAACTTCAGTTTCGGAGACCCGCTGTACCTCAGCCGCATGATCGCCGCGGCGATGGAGGTGCCGGGCGTCGCCTGGGTGGATGCCGAGCCCGCAGAGGAAAAACCCGGACACCGCTTCCTGCGCCTCGGCGAACAGGGGGCCGATCACTACACCAGCGGCCGGATCGAGATGCAACGCCTCGAGGTATTGCGGCTGGACAATGACCCCAATGCCCCGGAGAACGGCCGAATCGAGTTTCTGATGGAGGGCGGCGTATGAGCAGCCGTGGCAAGGACACGCTCGACACCTGCGGCTGCTGCAGCGCATCGAGCCCGGCACTCTCGCTGTACAACCGCCCGGGCCTGCTGGCGCTGGACTACCGTATCGCGGAGCATGGTTGCTTCCTGAAGCGGATGCTCGAGCGGCTGCCGCAACAACAGGTGGCCGACGAAATCGAACCGACCCGTATCACGCGGCCGCTGGCCGACCTCGCCACAGGTGCCAGCGACGATGCCTCGATCGCGATACTCGATGCCTGGGCCTCGACGCTGGACGTGCTGAGCTTCTATCAGGAACGCATCGCCAACGAGGGTTTCCTGCGCACCGCGACCGAACGCCGCTCGGTACTGGAACTGGCCCGAATGATCGGATACCAACTCAAGCCGGGCGTGTCCGCGAGCACCTGGCTGGCGTTCACCGTCGAGGACAAGGACGACCCGTTCCGCACTGCGACAGTCCCCACCGGTACCCAGGTGCTGAGCATCCCGTCACAGGGCGAGCTGCCGCAGACCTTCGAGACCGACGAAACGATCGAGGCCCAGGCGCAGTGGAATGCGTTGCAGCCGCGCCTCGGTCTGACCCAGTTCCTGGCACTGCGCGACAACGCGCTCTATCTCGTGGACACCGACGGCAGCCTCGGTCTGTCAGATCAGGCCGGCACGATCACGATCGGCTCGACCGGCGCCAATGCCGAGGACAGGTTCTATCCGGTCGGTCCCGAACTGCAGATCAAAGAGGTCCTCGAAGACCCCGATCGCAGCGCTGATGTGACCGCGCTCGAGGTCACACAGATCTACCTCCAGGGCACCTCCACCCGCCTCGCAGCCGGGGACCAGCTGTTGCTGGTCGGTCGCAACAGCGAGGACAACATCCATTCGCTGACCCGGACGGTCAGGGCCGTCGACGAAGACAGGCAACGGCAGACGACGCTGGTGCGGTTCGGCACGACACCCGGCGAACCCTTTGTTGCCGCTGCCAGGCTGCCGCTGCTGATCGCCGCGGCCCCAAGGCTCGCGCCGTTGAGCTTCAATGCGTCCACCGTCGCCAGTCAGGTGCTCAAGTTCTCCTGGACCCAGAACAACCTCGCCGTGGCCATGCGGATGAATGCCTGGAGCGGCAAGCAGCTCAAGCTGCTGCTGCAGCAACCCAAAGCGTTGACGCCGAGGGACGGGAACGAGGGTGTCTTCATATTTCGCGAAAAGAGCGGCTTCTACGGCCATAACGCTCAGGCCTACAGCTCCCTGGTTGCACCGGATGGCAGCGATGTAGACGCCATGTATCCGGTGAATTGGGACGACACCGACGGTGATGGTACGCCGATCAGCATCTGGCAGGATCCGACCAAGGATCGGGATCCGCCGGCCGACTACATCACGCATCACTGTTACCTGGAGCGACCGGTCAAGGGACTTATCGCCGACAGCTGGGTCGCGTTCAAGTCTGCAACTCACACAGATCCGGTCGTGTTTCGCGTCGACCAGGCCGACGAGGTATCCCTGACGGGTTTCGCGCTGTCGGCGAAGACATCGGGGCTAAGACTCACAGAACCGGACGGCGGCCCAATCACGAATCCTGACGACACCTTCGCGGTCCGCACCACGACGGCCTACAGCAGGAGTGAACGTCTGACACTGGCCGATATCCCGGTACCGAAAACGATCGACAACACGGAGTCATCCAGCCGCTCCCTGATGCTCGACCAACTGGTGCTCGATCTGCGTATCGGCCACGCGATCGCACTCAGCGGCGAGCGTAGCGACGCACCGGGTGTCACGGTCACCGAGATCAAGGTACTCAAGGAGATCACGCACTACGGCGGATTCACGGTGCTGGAGTTCGAGGCGGACCTCGACTACAGCTATCGGCGCGACAGCGTACGGATCAACGCAAATGTCGCCAGGGCCAGCCATGGCGAGACCATCGAGGAGGTTCTGGGTGGCGGTGATGCCGCCAGGGCACACCAGACATTTCGACTGCGCAAGAAACCGCTGACCCATACCTCCGCCGCGACACCGAGTGGCGCAGAGAGCAGCCTGAGCCTGCGGGTCAATGGTGTCGAATGGCAGCAGGTCGATGCGCTGTATTCGTCCCGCCCCGACAGCGAGCATTACAACGTGCGCATCGACCATGAGGCAGTCCCCACCGTGACCTTCGGCGACGGCCTGCATGGGGCACGGCTGCCTACCGGGCAACAGAACATCACCGCCCGATACCGCAGCGGCATCGGGATCACGGGTGAGGTCGCGGCGGAAAGCCTGTCGTTGCTGAAGCAGCGTCCGGCCGGGATAAGCGCAGTGGCCAACCCGGAGGCCGCGAGCGGCGCGGAGAATCCGGAGACGCGCGACGAGGCACGCAGCAACGCACCCCAGACTGTGCGTACCCTCGACCGTATCGTGTCACTGCGCGACTTCGAGGACTTCGCTGCGACCTATGCCGGTATCGGCAAGGCGCGGGCGGTGCCGGTCTGGACCGGCGAGGCCTACCGGGTGCATATCACGCTCGCCACCGCCAGCGGCAAACCCTTGTCGGATGAAAGCGAATTGATGGGCAACCTGGAGGACGCGATAGAGGCGGTGCGCGACCCCACCGTCGAGATCGAACTGGCCGGATTTGCGCCCCGGTTCTTCAACCTGGAGGCCGGACTGAAGATCGATGAGCGCTATCTGCCCGATCAGGTCAAGGCGCAGGTACGCGGTGAGCTCGAGAAGGCCTTCTGTTTCGCCCGACGGGATTTTGGCCAGTCGGTCACAGCGGCCGAGGTGATCTCCCTGATCCAGGCGGTGCCCGGCGTAATCTATGTCGATCTCGATGCCCTGTATCCGGTCGCATCCGATGGCAGCATACCCGGGAGCACGACGCCGGCAACCGTGATCCCGGCGTTCCCGGCACACTGGGACAAGAACTCGAAGACGATCGACACCGGCCAGCTGCTGCTGATCAGTGTGGCGGGTATCACGCTGGGGGAGATCAGCGATGAGTGATCGCCTCTATGAACTGCTGCCGACGGTCTACCGGGCCCGGGACGCCGAGCAGGGCTACCCCCTGAAGGCCCTGCTGGCGGTCATGGAGCAGGAACTCGAGACCGTCGAGGACGATATTGCCCAGCTCTATCGCAACTGGTTCATCGAGACCTGTGACGAATGGGTCGTCCCCTACATCGGGGATCTGCTGGACGTGCGCGGGATCCAGACCTACGGCGGGGACAGTTTCTCGCTGCGCACCTATGTCGCCAACACACTCGCCTATCGCCGGCGCAAGGGCACCGCCGCGGTACTCGAGCAGCTGGCGCGAGATGTCACTGGCTGGCCCGCTCGGGCGGTTGAATATTTCGAACGCCTGCAGACCACGCAACACATCAACCACGTTCGACCGGCCAACCATCGCACGCCGGATCTGCGCGTCAGCGCGGCACTCGCCTTCGTCGACGGTCCGTTCGATCCCACGGCGCACACTGCAGATGTGCGCCATATCGACAACCGGCGAGGCAGGCATAATATCCCGAACATCGGCCTCTGGTTGTGG
>CAZCDY010000021.1:15313-33971 GCA_964497145.1 uncultured Gammaproteobacteria bacterium | reverse complement strand
GCACACCGCAGAACGATCAGAAACTGCTGCGTGAACTGGTCGCCTTCTATGTCATCTTCGAGGGGATCTTCTTCTACGTCGGATTTACCCAGATACTCAGCATGGGCCGTCGCAACAAGATGACCGGCACCGCCGAACAGTTCCAGTACATCCTGCGCGACGAATCCATGCACATGAATTTCGGCATCGATGTGATCAACCAGATCAAGATCGAGAACCCTCACATCTGGACCGAGGAGTTCAAAGCGGAGATCGTGCAAATGATCCGCGAGGCGGTGGCACTCGAGACCCAGTATGCCTACGACAGCATGCCACGCGGCATCCTGGGTTTGAATGCGCCGATGTTCGAGGAATACCTGCAGTTCATCGCCAACCGCCGATGCTCCCAGATCGGGCTGGCTGAGCAATACCCCGGCGCAAGCAACCCCTTCCCCTGGATGTCCGAGGTGCTGGACCTGAAAAAGGAGAAGAACTTCTTCGAAACCCGGGTTACCGAGTACCAGACAGGCGGTGCCCTCAACTGGGATTGATCGCACGACAGTTCCTCCCTTGGATTGCGGGGCCGGTGGAGACACCGGTCCCGTTTTTTGATGCGCCGGTTCGCCGGCAATCACTGCCACTTGAAACCGGCAAAGGCGGCCGGCGGTGCATCCCCCCGTTCTGACAACCCACCCAAAAGCCACCTGCCTGCCCATCCGGTTCCGCTGCAGGCCAAAAACCGGCGCTGACTCAGCTGCTTGGCAGCTTTTTCAATAATTCGCCTGAAGTGCAGAAAGCACAATATCTAGTGCTTTGTAAAAAACCAACCACAAGTTGTTGTGATTTATACCCCAACTGCGGTATTCTCTGACGCATAGAGTGATGGCCGTCTTCGGGGCTTTGCCCCTCCCCGCCGGCCCGAAGATTTCGACGATCGGAAACCGCGGAGAACCCAGATGCATTGCAGCCATTGTCAAAGCCAGATGGAAGAAACGGATACCATCACTGAGGGCGGTGCGCGCCAGACTTGGTACCGCTGTCCATTGTGTGCGGCCGCGCAGACGATTTCGCAGCCCTGCCGGACAGGACTTCAGCGAATCGGCAATGCGCAACGCTGTAGCTGCGACTGGCCCGAAGCGCAAGGCATCAGCCCCGCCCTGTACTGACACTCATCGTACCGACTTATCCTTCTTGAAAGGCATCGGCATCGGGGAATAAGCAACACGGATTGTTGCAAAAGAAAAGCTGCAGTATTCGGCCGTCCCGGCAACGGGCTGGCCTTTTTTCTGCCTGAAAGATTCAAACAGCTGACCTGGAACATCGGGCGAACCCGGTTCTTTTTTTTTGCTCGCTTTGCGTTTACTTTCACGATCACCAGCCGATAAAACGAAGATAACCCCGTGGAAGCAACCTCCGGCATGCGAGTAGCTCAGACAAAAAAGCAGTCCGTCGCGGACAGGACCGAAGTGCCAAACAGCCAGCTGGAACAGTTGCTGCAGATGCAACGTGACGTCCTGGAGATGATCGCGGTAGGCCGCGCGACCCATGAGATTCTCGACCAGCTCTGCCTGTTGTCAGAGGCGATGGTGCCTGACTCCGTGTGCTCTATCATGCTGCTCGACGGCACGCGCAGCCATCTCGATGTCTGCTCCGCCCCCAATATCCCGCCAGAGGGGATCGAGGCCCTCAATGGCCTGCAGCCCGGCCCCAATGCGGGCTCATGCGGTACCGCGGTCTACAACAAAGAACCGGTATACGTTACGAACATCCTGACCGACCGCCGCTGGCAGGACTTTCTGGACATCGCCGAACGCTTCAACCTGCGTGCCTGCTGGTCGGTACCGATCAGGGTGGCGGACGATTCGGTGATCGGCTCGTTCGCCCTGACCAGCTTCGAGAGCCGACCACCGGGTGCGTTTCACAAACGCCTGCTCGATAACGGCAGCTATCTGGCAGGGATCGTCCTCCAGCGCGAGCACCAGGCGCAAAGATTGCTCACTGCGGGCATCGCCTTCGATCACATGCGTGAGGCTGTCATGGTGACCGATGCAGAACATCGGGTAGTTCAGGCGAACAAGGCATTCGAGCGCATCACCGGCTACACGGCGGAAGAGGCCATCGGTGAGACCCCCCGGTTGCTCAACTCAGGCCGTCAGGGTCCGGATTTTTATCGGGAATTTTTCCGCTTGCTGCATGAGCGTGGCGAATGGCGGGGCGAAATCTGGAACCGCCGCAAAAATGGCGACATCTATCCGCAGTGGCTCTCGATCAAGGCGATCTATGCCAGCGACGGCAAGGTGTCTTCGCATGTATCGGTTTTTGCCGATATCACAGACATCAAGGATTCGGAGCGTAAACTCTGGCAGCTGGCCCACCATGACCCATTGAGCAGTCTGCCCAACCGCCTGCTCCTGAATGCACGCCTGGAGCATGCCATTCAGCGTGCACACCGGGCCTCGACAAGCCTGGCTTTGTTGTTCATCGACCTCGACCGGTTCAAGAATATCAACGACTCGCTGGGCCACCAGGCCGGGGATGAACTGCTAAAAGCGGTTTCGGACCGATTGCGTGCCTCGGTGCATGAAGACGATACCGTGGCCCGACTCGGCGGGGACGAATTCGTGGTCCTGCTTGAGGGCATTCCGGATGCCAACAGCGTCAGAATGATCGCCAACAGGATTCTCGAGCGCCTGACGGATTCGATTTCAGTCCGCGGCAGATCTCTGGTCGTCACCGCGAGCATCGGCATCAGCCTTTATCCGCAAGACGCCCAGGACCCGGATACCCTGTTGAAGCATGCGGACGCGGCCATGTATCAGGCCAAGACACTCGGGCGCAATCGGCTGGCCTACTATGCACCGGAACTCACACAGGAGATCCAGCAGCGTCTGGAGCTGGAGCATGATCTGCGCCATGGCATGGCGCACAAGGAATTCAGCCTGCACTACCAACCGCAGTTTGCTGCCTCCGATGGCCGCCTGGTCGCCGTCGAGGCCCTGTTACGATGGAATCACCCGCGACGCGGTATGGTGCCACCCAACGAGTTCATCCCGCTCGCCGAAGAGACCGGCCTGATCCGTGAACTTGGATGCTGGGCGACAGAGGTCGCATGCAATCAGGCGATGCAATGGCAGGCGGCGGGGTTCCCTCCGTTCACCCTGGCAGTCAACCTGTCGCCTTACCAGCTACGGGGTGAATGCACCGAGGCATTGATGGCGATCTTTGAGCGCACCGGTTTGCCCGCAGATTGGTTCGAGTTCGAGGTTACGGAGACACTGCTGGTCGAAGAGGACGGGATCGCCCTTAGGGAGCTCACCGAGATGCGCGAGCGCATGGGCATGAATATCGCCATGGACGATTTCGGAACCGGCCATTCTTCACTCAGTCAGCTGAAGTTTCTGCCAATAGGCAAACTCAAGATCGATCGCTCCTTTGTCAGCAACCTGCCCGCGGACACCAATGATGCAGCGATTGCCAAGGCGATCATACTGATGGCCCACACACTGGGCCTGCAGGTAGTTGCCGAAGGGGTCGAGACGCCGGAACAACACCGTTTCCTCTGCCAGAGCGGCTGCGACCATCTGCAGGGCTTCCTGTACGGCAGACCCATGCCCGCAGAAGATATCTCCCGCCTGCTGGCCGAAAACCGGCTCAGGATCACAGACATCTGCGCCGACAACAGAAAGGCATCCTCATGAGTGTCAACTTCCTACGTCTTGGCCTCGCATTGAGCATCCTCGCGGTGATCTGCCTCGAGCCGGCGCTGGCCAACAAGTTTGAAACCATCGGCGGCGGTCTTTCCGGGTCTTCCGGGATCAAACGCGAATGGCTGCAAAAATTCTTCCTGGTTGTGGGGGGCCTCAGCCTGTTGATTGCCATACTGGCCGTCGTGGTACCGCGCAACAACGCCCTTTTCCTCAACTTCAGCAACTGGAAACAGTCCTCCATCGTACTTTTTATCTTCTCCGCCGTATTCTTCGCGGCAGCCTGGATGATTTGAACCACGGCACACGGGCCACTGATTCAAACCCCAGGAAACACAACATGGATTCCGGACCCGCGGGCGGGTAAAGTGAGGCCCCGGTGCAAGTGGGCACACATCCGTTATCGAGGTTTGCATGCAGATCGAGCAGATTCAGGCGCACTATGCGGGGATCATCGGGGGACTGGGTGAAGACCTTGACCGCGAAGGCCTGATCAAGACACCGGAGAGGGCGGCAAAGGCCATGGCCTATCTCTGCCACGGCTATGACCAGGATCTCGATACCGTTGTCAACAATGCGGTCTTCAGTTCCGAAAACGATGACATGGTCATCGTCAAGGACATCGAGCTGTATTCCCTGTGCGAGCACCACGTCCTTCCGTTCATAGGGCGCGCGCACGTTGCCTATCTCCCTCGAGGCAAAGTGATCGGGCTTTCCAAAATCGCGCGTATCGTCGACATGTATGCCCGGCGGCTGCAGATCCAGGAGAACCTGACCGTGCAGATAGCCGATGCCATTCGCGATGTGATCGAGCCAGCCGGTGTCGCGGTCACGATCGAGGCGGAACACCTGTGTATGAAGATGCGCGGCGTGGAGAAACAGAACTCGACCATGAAGACCTCAGTCATGCTGGGAGCTTTTCGTGAACATCAGGCCACCCGAATGGAATACCTGCAACTGATCGCTGACTGAATGGCGATCCACCATTCCACCCGAACCAACCAGGTTAAAGAGAGCCGCCGATGGATCCGATCAGCAACGTCGCCATAATCCCGATAGCCAATGTCTATTTCGACGGCAAATGCGTCAGCCACACCATCGAGACCAGCGACGGGACGCGTAAGTCGGTAGGCGTTATCCTGCCGTCGATACTCAATTTTTCCACCGCCGCACCAGAGCTCATGGAGGTCGTTGCAGGGCGCTGCAGGGTGAGACCTGCCGGTGCAGACGACTGGTACGACTACGGCGAAGGCGAGCAGTTTGAAGTTGAGGGAGACAGCAGCTTCGACATCGAGGTCACAGAGACCTTGCACTACCTCTGCCATTTCGGCTGATCTGCAGCAGTGTGGGGCGCTTCGGGTTTCCGGCAACAAAATGCCGCAGCCGCTTACGTCCTTGGAAACGAAATGGATTGACGACGAAATGGACAACGCCGGCAATGACATCACCAGGCGCATCCGGCAACGGTCGCTTGAAATGCTGCAACGGTGCGCGCCGCTGTGTTCGGCACACGGCGCAACCCTTCCCGATCCGCTGATCCGCTTCGATCTGCGCGGTCAGTCCGCAGGACAGGTGCAATGGCGCAAGGGTTGCAGGCCGCTGTTGCGCTACAACATGGATATCGCGCGCCGACACGAAACCGATTTTCTCGCCGTCACGGTTGCACATGAGGTGGCCCATCTGGTCACCGCGGCCTGTCATGGCCGTACCCGACCCCATGGCAGCGAATGGCGCAAAGTCATGGCGTTCCTGGGCATAGCGCATCCGCAACGTTGTCACCAGTACGCACTCGACGACGATGCCGTGAAGCGGCAGCGCCGCTGGCGTTATGCATGTGACTGCGGCAAGCACGAGCTGAGCACGACACGGCACAACAGGATTCAAGCCGGAGCCACCAGTTACCACTGCCGTACCTGCGGTTCGCCGCTCAGGCCTGCCCCCTGCCCCGGAGATTGACGGCGGCAATGCTGTATAAGGCCGATTCTTGAGAGTGTCACACTTGCACCTGACGGTCGGCGCAATAAGCTATATTCTTGTGCCTTTACTGCGGAACCGAGCCGATGACTGAAAAATACCCTGCCCTGGCTTTCCAAAGCATGCCGGTTGGTGCCGGCTATGCCCGTCCCGAGCAGCGCTTTCCGGAAGGCCTGACTGCAGACAGTCCTGCACTGGCGGCCATGACGGATTTACGCGAAATCACCGCGCTCACGGTAGAGCGCACCAACACCCTTGCGGCGACCCGCGAACGCATGCAGAAGCTGGGTGTGCGCATGTTGCTGGTCACAGGTACGACGGGGGCAGTGATGGGTGTCGTGACGGTGACCGATCTCGACAGCGGCCGGCCGGAGAAAATCGCCGCCAAGACCGGCGAGCAGCCAGACGAACTGTTCGTCCAGGACATCATGACCCTGCGCGGGCGGATTGAGGTCCTGAAACTGCAGGACGTCAGCGAGGCCAGCACAGGCCAGATACTCACCAGTCTGCGTCGGGCCGGGCGCCGGCATGCCCTGGTGCTTGACGACAGCGGCGACGAGGAGCAGGAGATCTGTGGCATTTTTTCGCTGACCCGCCTGTGTGGCCAGATCGGCCTCGACATCCAGCCTGGCGCACCAATGGAAAGCATCGAACAGGCCCTGCAGGACGTGCTCGACTAACAGCGGCTCGCGCCTCAGTAGCGCTGATCGAGCCAGGCGTTGACAGCCTCCAGCAATTCGGTCTCCTCGCCGTCGAAGAAGTGGTCGGCGCCGGCCACCTGCTGCTGCGAATAATCCCCTCCGGCCTGGCCAGCCGCGGTGGCTCGATCGCCGGCGCTATCGATCACCTCAGGCAGATCCTCGCTGCCATACAGATCCAACAGCGGGGTCTTGATACTCGGAAGTTGTGCCAGGGTATCCATGGGTCCCGCGGCAATCCCGCCGGACATACCGATAGCGACGAAACCTTCCACCGCGCCATGTGGCCGACTGAGGTAATAGGCAGTCATGGTCGACCCCTGACTGTGCGCAATCAGCACTATCTTCTCGAAGCCTTTTGCACGCAGGTGGCTGATCGCAGCATCCAACCTGCCCGGCACCCAATCGTAGATCGCCGCGTACTCCGCGTGCTCCGCCTCGTTTGCCAATACCGGCATCTGGATGGACAGCGTATGCCAGCCTGACTCGGTCAGGCCTACACGCAGCGGCAACACCACGGTCGGCCAGTCCGGATGCACGCCGGTGCCATGCATGACGATGGCGGCCTTGCGCAGATCACCGCCGGCGCTCTCTGTTTCAATCGCCAGAAATTCCGCCCGTCCATCGTTCAGATATACGGCCTCGCCATCCAGCAGCGATTCAACGACCTGTTCCGCCCAGCGATTTTCTTTTTCCCGATCACTTGCACAGGCAAGTGAGACCAGCATCAGGCAGGCGCTCAGCAGGGTCAAACTCAAGGTGCGCATCTCGATCTCCAAGTGTTTAAAAGGCTACAGTTTAGTCCCTTGTCCGTGGATTTTCCCGGCCCATGCACGAAGCGACGAAGCGTGAACACCCGGCCCGCCGGATCCTCACTATGCCTGCGCACCGGACGCCGCTATCATCACACCCTCGCCACATTGACGCGCGCCGCGGCGCCAGGCCGACCATGGAAATTGCAGTCATCGTGATCCTGTTCCTGATCGGCACAATCGCCAGTGCCATACAGGCACTCAAATATGTCGAGCGCAAACGCAAGCTGCAAAACAAAGGCAAGCCCGGTGACAAACCACCATCGGACCAGTCCCGGACATGATGTCAAAACCACTGCTTTACGACATCATTGAATCACCCGCCCATCCCGACCTGGCCGCGCTGAGCGGGTCTTTGGGGTTTGAGCGGCTGGCCTTCACTGCGCAACGCAAAGCGATCAGCGAGCTCAGGCGCCGACCGCCGGATGTCGTGATCGCGGATTTTTTCTACGGCTATGGCAACAACTATGCGGGTGCAAACGTCAGCAATCTTGACGTCCTGCTGCGCAGCCTGCAGCGTTTCGCGCCGGCCGCCCGTATCGTGATCCTGGCCGACCGCCATGAGATCCAACATGTTCACAGACTGGCCGAACTGTTCGAACTCCACGCGATAATTGCAGTCCCTGCAGACCCTGCACAATTGGAGGCAGCACTCTCCTGAACAGCTGCCGTTCGGGAATTACTTCAACGGATTCATCCGCTCCCCACTGGAACTCTGCGGATAATGCGCTAGATTTGCTGCATGCCTATCTTTGAATCTGCGGCCGCATGCCGCCTGCATATAGTTTGTGCCCTGTTACTCGGTCTGTTATCGGCAGGACACGCATCGGTGCGAACATTCAGCCCGGCCGAATACAGCAATCAGAAGATCACCTGTGAGTTTCCGGTGAAACTCACCCATGATTGCTCCATGTGGCAGGGCGCTACCCGTCCGATCGCCTTTGGCGACCACCGCATGAGTCTGGCGGCCGGCAGGGACGGCAGGACCATATTGCTGTCACGAGTCCGTCCCGGACCGGACCACAACGGTTTCAGGTTTCGCGCCAGACCCAAAGGAAGGGCGCATGAAATTCGGTCCATGCGCGCCATCCGGTGTATCGGTGATGCACTCGAACACGAGGGGATTCGCCTGCAACGCATGCAGCCCGTGCATCGTGGCCGCCGCTTGGAGGGTTATTTTCTCGAATTCTCCGACAATGCCTATGACTATCTGAAGCAGTTCACCGTCCTGGAATCCGAGCATTGGTTGCCTGATCGCCCCTCAAACCGCTGATTGCACATGTGGCACCTGTATCTCGTCCGCTGTAGTGACGGCTCGCTGTACACCGGAATCAGCACCGATGTGCAGCGCCGTTTCGATGCCCATCAGAAAAACCGTGGCGCACGCCGTCTGCGTGGCAGGGGGCCTTTGGAACTCGTCTATTCGCACGCCATCGGGGACCGCGCTCGTGCCCTGCAGATCGAATATCGGGTGAAACAGCTGACCAAGGCCGAGAAGGAAAGACTGGTGCGGGGAGAGGCCGGACTGCCGGGCTGAGCGGGGCTACCGCCTGCCATTTGTCATACCGCCATGGACAGGCCATTGCGCAACATCTGCACGCGCTCGGCAAGCGTTTCGCGTGTGTATGGCACCGCCACCGAGTGTCCCCAGACCGGTCCCGGCCAGGCCGGATCAGCGCGGCGGCGCACGATGTGATGGAGGTGCAGTTGTGGCACCAGGTTACCCAGGGCCCCTACATTCAGCTTCTCACCCGCGAATGCGCGCATCATGAATTCCCCCAAACGACAGGACTCTTCCAGCAGGAGGTTGCGATCCGCCGGGTCCAGCTGGTAGATCTCGCGGACAGCCGCGCGCCTGGGCACCAGGATCACCCAGGGATAGCGGCTGTCATCGAGCAGCAGGACGCGAGACAGGCCCAGATCACCGAGCAGGTGACAGTCGCTGGCGAGCTGGGGGTGCAGGCTGAAGTCGTCCACTGGATATCTCTGTGTCTGGGTAAGGAGGTCTGATTTTCAGCCAAAGGCAGATCGCGCCAAGCTCAGGCCCCATGCGATCGGCGCCTCGGACTGAACAATCCGAGAATACCAGCATGGCCGTGCTCCTGCTCCCAGACCTGATGTTCTTTGACGATCTGGCGGCACAAGGTCAGTACACCACGGACGCTGTTTGCAGCATGAATGTCCTTGCGCAGTTCCTCCTGGGCATGCGGTTTCGCCCAGGGACCTCCCTTGTCGGAGCGGATGAACCGCTTGACCTGGCTCTGCAGGACAGTACGCAGGTATTCGACGATCTCATGTTCGGCATTCTGGGGGGTCTTACCGCTCATGCCGGCAATCAGTTCCCTGGCCTTGGAAACATCAAGCAGGTGCTCTGCGACACAATCCTCCAGCAGCAGTTTCTGCACCGGTTTGCGATCATCCTTGAGCTTTTCCTCCATGCTCTTGGCCACCGGCACGTAACCGCTCGCCGGCCGCGACGGCCGCCTCGGCGTGGTTCCGAGATCTTCATCCGGTACCGTCGATTCCATCTCTGCGGCAGGCACCCGCGCCAAGCCCGGTATGTTCAGGACCTCCCGGCTTTTCTTCAACGCCGTCGCCAGCATGTCCAGCTGCTCGACCAGAAACGGTTCAAGGTTGCCGAGATTGATCGCCTGTTCGGTCCGCGCCCGCCGCTCCACCACCGCATTCACCGCCGCGATGTATATGCTCAGGCTGCAGGCATCCTTCACGCCCAGCTGCGAAAGCATGAGCATCAGGCGACCGGTGATATTCACCTCAAGCGGGCCGTTCACGACGGACAGGAAACTCCGAACAGGATGACTATATACAGTTATCGGTTAGACTGGCAGGAATCTGAAGCCTGATCTGTAAGCACAGAAAAGGAGCGTTCATGTCGCCCGATGCAAAAGGCGTTTGCTGGTCGTGTGGTGCCGCGCTGGAGGCGGTCGATTATCAGCGCGAGGGTGAATGCCAACGCTGCCGCAAGCAAACCCATGTGTGCCGAAATTGTCGCTTTTACGAACCCGGGCGGCCCAGCGACTGCCAGGAACCGATAGCAGAACCCGTGCGTGACAAGGACCGCGCCAATTTCTGTGACTATTTCGAGCCCTCGTCGGAAACCTATCGACCCGGGGCCGATATCGACGCGCTGAGGGCGGCCGCAGACAGCCTATTCGAAACCTGAATACTCTGCCCGCCCCGCAACCATGGACAAGCGTCCCCCATACTGATCTAAATCAAGGTAAGCTGGCGGAACGAGACTGAGTATCGCCCGCTTACCCTGGGAGTGTTGCCCGTGGACTATCTAAGTCTGATCATCACCGTGCTGCTGGCGGCTCTGATGCTGTATCTGCTCGTGCGCCTGCCGCTCGCCATTCTCGGCAACCTGCGCGCCGGGCATCGCTTTCGCGAGGGCCTTGCACAGGCGCTGGACGAATTGCGCCTCGCCCGCATGCTGAAATTCCTCGGTGTCGACAGCGCGACCTATCTGCACAAGGAAAAGGCGCTCGATATCCAGAAGCAGATGGAACGCTGCGACAACTGCGATGCAAAATCACGCTGCGACGAGGTATTGACCGAATCCGCCGCCCCGGACGTAGAGTCATTGGGCTTTTGCGCCAATATCGACGATCTCAAGCAGATGCGCGAGCCGCGTCAAGGTTAGATCTGCAGAGTCTTCAGCACCTGTGGCGACGGGCATTTGTCAGGCGGCATGGCTGCCTACCGCCGCGACACTCAGAGTCAACTGACGCTCGTCCAGGGCGAACAAGGCCGATTCCGATTCCGCATACAGTGCACGCACGAAATCTGTCGTGGGTCCATGGTGGCGTAATGCCTGAATCAGGGCCATCAGGTGCGTACGGGCCCGGGTGGGATTGCCACGCTGGTCATGACGTCTTGCCTCAACCAGGTGGAAACGTGACATAACCTCCGCCTTTCGCTCACCCAACTCCCTGCGAAAGATCAGGCAGACGTCGGCTGGCACGGGCTGCAGGGTCCCGCCTCGGCCGAACAACGCAGTCAGTTGATCGAGCGCGGCAATAGTATTGCGAAAGTCCCGCTCACTTTCGATCGGCCCCACACCGCCGGGAGGTGGTGCACCCTCCGCGTCAAGGTCATTCGCCGCCATACGTATTCTTTCGGCAATCCGAGGATAGCGACGGTAAAGACTGCGGATCTTCTGGTAACGAGCCAGCATGTCACTGCGCAAGGTCAGGCGCAATTCACGCGACAGCGGTACATGGGCCAATGCACGAAGCGCAGCCGACGTCTGATCCGCACCGGCGTCCAGGCGGCGCACTGCGCCACGCACGACGGCCAGATGTGTCTGATACCGGTTCAGTACCACGGCCATCGCCAGCATCAGAAGCAACATTGCCGAAACGGCCAAAGCCACGCCCCATTGTTCCAGCAGTATCATCCCTGGCCTCCACGATACCCAGTCGCATCGATTAACGGCAGACAGCGCCGAAACCTTATCAAGGGGATGCACCGGAGATGACCAACATTGTCAGCCATTTTTACAACCCTTCTTCTTGTCGACATACCTCTACCGACATAACCAGCTGTTTATATTGTTTTTTTGCACAAAGGCAGGCTAATTGCATGGGTTCATGCAACGCACGCAGATGCGACGGGGACAACCTGAACGAGATGTGGATCGAAAGCAAAGGACGCTGGGTATTGCCAGGCATTCCCATGGGATATGCCCATGCAGCCCCTATTGAGGGTGAGCTTGGCAGCAATGCCGCCGCGCTCCTGGTATTGCTCGGTTTATGGGCGCTGTTTATGGGAATGCGAAATCTGCGTGAGCTCAGGCACAAGCGCCTGGTGCTCAACCGGGAAAAGGGATGTACCGGCGCGGATCCCGTAGAAAACTCGAGCCCCGAGGCACACAACTGACCCGTCCCCAGTGACGTTTTCCCGACTACCAAGTCAAGCAGTCACAGGCTACGCTTCCCCACAAGACTACGTTTCCCAGCTCCGGGGTTGCTTCCACAGTTGAATCTGCTGATTTACACGGTGATCGGTCTGGCTGTCACCTGGGCCCTGTACAGCGTTTACATGTATGTAGCGACCCGTGCCTCCGAGGGGCGCCCGGCGAGCCCGCTGTATGCCCAGTTCCCTGCCCTTGCCGGTCTCCGGGGCCGGGCACTGGTCTATTGCTTCAGCCCGGGCTGCGGCCCCTGCAGGCCCATGTCGAAAGAGGTCGACGTCCTCGCCGCACGCGGTGTTGCGGTGTTCAAACTGGACATCAGCAAGCATCACGCGCTGTCGCGCGAGCTCGGTATTCGTGCAGCACCTACCTTGATCGTGATAGAGGGCCGGGTCATCGGCCGCATGGTGCTTGGCGTCAAGAACGCCGAGTACATGCAGGAATTGATCGACGCCTCACCAAGCTGACCGGCGCGCGCAAAAGCTCGGATCGTATATTTCTGCGATACGGATACACGCCATGCGGCTACACTGGCCCACAGACATGACAACGACGGCCGCCTGAAGCGCAATGATCCGATCGATCGCCCGAGCCCTCTGGCTTTTGCTGGGCTGGACGGAGCTCCTCCTGTTCACCCTGATCATGTACCCCATGAGTTTTCTACCCGCGACCTGGCGCGGCACCTGGTATCGCAGACTGTTCCAGGCATGGAGCCGGACCTGGGTCCACGCACTCGGGGTTGATCTGCGTCTGCACCACAAAAACACCCATCCGCTGCCCGAACATTTCATCCTGATCGCCAACCACCCTTCGTCATTTGAAGATGCAGGCATACCCTCGCTGTTCGATGTCGACTGTCTGGCGAAACAGGGGGTGCGGAAATGGTGGCTGCTTGGCCGGATCAGCGCCGCCGCGGGCACCATCTTCGTGGAGCGCGATTCATCGCAGTCTCGCAGCACCGCGGCCAAGACGATCGAGAAGCGTCTGCTGGCGGGCCGCAACGTCGCGCTGTATCCGGAAGGGGGAATAAAGGGCCCCCGTCTGCAAGAAAAATTCCGCTATGGTGCCTTTGCCATCTCGTTGCGGACCGGCATCCCGATCGTTCCCGTTTACCTGCATTACGAAGCGCTGCACGATTTCCACTGGGGCCCTCACAGCCTGGTGAAAAACATGTACAACATCATGAGCTCACAGAACAACCACGCAAATTACTACCTGTTTGACGCCATCGAACCGGGCTTGTTTCACGACAAGATCAGTTATTGTGAACACGTGCACGGCCTGTACGAACAATGGCAGTCACGTTTTCTCGACTGAACCGCATTGGCGGACGGACCACAAGATATGCCATTCCCAGATGCTGAAGCCGCCGAAGCGGCTTTTTACGCCGCTTTTCGCGACCTCGACATCACCCGGATGAAGACGGTGTGGCTGGACTCTACCGATGCCAGCTGCATACACCCCGGAGGGGGCCTGCTGCGGGGGGCAGATGCCATTCTGGCAAGTTGGGCGGAGATGTTCCGTCACAGCCGGGTGCCGCAAGTCTCGCACCGCCTGATACAGGCGACCGCCGACCGGCACCTGGAGGTGCATACGGTCGAGGAGCAGGTCAGCAGCGGTTCGGGTCAGCGCAGCGCACGCATCCTGGCCACCAATGTCTACGCCCGCAGCGACGGGGGCTGGCAGATGCTGGCGCATCATGCATCGCTGCCACTGGTCGAACCACAGGGCGAGCAGGCACCGTCGTCTTCACTGCACTGAATCCCGGTCGATGAAACACGGCGGCCGGAGCCGCCGTCGCGTATTCTCCTGAGACGATGCCGTGGGAAGGTCGGGATCTGCCCCCCCTGTCCCCTAGGCATCACTTCCGCGTTTAGCTCTCGACCAACGCCCGATCCCTGTAACCCGAAGCACCGGCACATACACCATCAGCAGGTACTCGCTGCGATCGATCGTCGGCTAAAAACCGGATCGCCCGCAACCGGCACAGAAAACCCCAGGGATTTGCTAAGTCTTTATGGATTTTCTGCACTATCCGCAGTAATATTAGTTTATTAGCGCCTCCTTAATTGATTGAGCGATTTGGCGGACTGCGTTCCGCCGGGGGAAATGCACCATGAGAAAGCTGATCTGGACGATTGCAATCCTCGGTCTGCTGGCTGTGCGATCAGCCGGTGCGGATGTCCTGGTACTGGTCCACGGTTATCTCGGAAGCGCCCAGAGTTGGGCCGAATCCGGTGCCCTGGAGCGACTGCAAAAGCGCGGTTATCGCCAGGTCGGCATCTATGGTTATGGCCCCCAGGGCATCCTCTATCAGGGCCTGAGCAAGTCTGCGCAGCAGCCCCTGTACACGGTAAACCTGCCCTCCCAGGCCCCGGTAATGATCCAGGCGGATTGGCTGGCGGCCATTCTGCGCGAGATACGGAAACGCCACCCGGACGAGGCGATCAATCTGGCCGCGCATTCCGCCGGAGGCGTGGTCGCACGCATGACCCTGGTACGCCACGGCAAACTCGGCGTGGTTCACCTGATCACCATCGCGACCCCGCATTTCGGTACCGGGCGCGCCATCCAGGCGCTGGATGCTACCGACGACAGCGGCCTGTTCGGTTTCGCCAAGGAGTTCTTCGTACGCCGCGCCACCGGCCACGCCCTGTACTCCACCCTGCAGCAGAGCCGCGGCGTACTGATCGACCTCATGCCCCCGGCCCCTGGCAACTTCCTGTTCTGGCTAAACCGGCAGCCGCACCCGGACATCGCCTACACCAGCATCATGCGCATCGGCACCTTCTACATGCCGGGCGACCAGGTGGTACCCCCCCTCAGTCAGGATCTGAATCGGACACCGGCACTGCTGGGCCGGGTCAAGACCTACTCCATGGCCAACGGTCACCTGCTGACACCGCAGGATGGAGACCTCATCGGTAACCTGCTCGCGCAAAAGAAGCCGGAGAAATAACCGGTTAGATAGCATGGGCGAGGTGCCCCTGCCCCACCGCCATTAAGGGTCTGTCTGCTGCACCAAGCTTGCCCTCATGCAGGAGCGCTGGAAAAGATTGAGCGATTGTTGCGCAGCTACGGCTATACCCGCGAGGCCAACCGCGCCACGCCCACTTCGGCGGTAAGGTTAAGTACCATCCTGCCGCCAACAGACACAGTGTCAGGGGGTACCCTGTATGCGCGTTATGACGGCCAGATAATGAGACAGATTTACTGAGACTGGGGGGACAGCATGGAGTCATTCGATATCTATTTTCTGGGTGAGATCCTGCCGGATGCCGATCCGGCCAAAGTGCGTGCCGGCGTCGCAAAGCTGTTCAAGGTCCAGGAAACGGCGGTAGACCGCCTGTTCTCTGGCAAACCGCTACGCGTCAAGCAGGCGGTGGATGCAGAGAGCGCAGGCCGCTATCGGTCCGCATTCCGTGATGTCGGCGCACTCATCCAGATCGTGGCGACCGGTGCACCGCCGCCGAAGCCTGCCGCCCCGCCCCAGCCGGCAACCAGGCCGCCGACGGTGCAGTCGGAATCTGATGAACAGGCGATACCGCCACCCGCTCAAGTGGAAGAAGCAGGATCGTTCGACCTCGCCGAGCCGGGTGCCATCATCGATCATAGCGAACCGGCTGCCCCGGCAAATATAGACACCAGCGCACTCGAGGCCCTGCCACCCAATACCGGGTCGCTGGAGGACTGTCGCAACGAAAAGCCACCCCGGAAGATCCCGGACATCAGCCATCTACAACTGATCGACGACTGACCATGCGGAGTTGATCAGGCCCGCCGGCTCAGGTGCTGGCCTGCACCAACTGATGCAGTGTCGAACGGGTTTTCAGTTCGACACGGAACAGACCTATCGCCTGACGGCTGTCCAAGCGCAAAGGGACATGGTCTGACACCCGACTCAACCACACGTAAACCGGACGGTGCGCCGCCACCTGAGTGCCGTTGCGTCCGTGTTCAAGACCGTCGAAACGCAACTTCCACGTCGGCACCGCAAGACCGCCGATATCCAGGATCTGCGCGGTCTCCACCTTGACCAGATAGACCAGCCGTTCACGGCCGTTGGTCACCTCAAAGCGGTACCTTGCCTGCTCATGCAGGTCCTGCTGGCGTACCAGTTGCAACAGACCGAGACGATCCAGCAGGTGCTTGCGCTGGGCCGCAGCCACCGGGGAGACCCCGGCCTCCAACTGCGCCATTTCCTGCTGCCCAACCCCTTCCGTCAGGTCGAAACGTTTCATTTGCGAGATGGAGTCATCGCGAAGATACAGGCGGTGACGCACCTTGCGGGTGCTTTCATAGGTTTCAAAGCCGAGCAGATTCCCTTGGTCCGGCCCGGTCCAGCTGCGGAAACGGTAGCGGATGGGAAACACCGACTCGACCAGGGGATACGCCGCCGAACTTGCGCTCAGACCGACCTGCCTGACGCCGGCGGAACCGGTCTTCAGGGGGGCTTCCAGCAGCAGGTCGGCTATCGGCATGTCCGCACCGGCCGAAAAGACCCCGCGGTAGATCACCTGGTAGTCGAGAGCCGTGGATGCCCCGGCGCGACACACCGAAGCAAACATCAGGAAAAACAGAAAATACGCTCTGGCGGCAGCGGAAAAAAACATGCGGCAGGGGCCCCGATCTCGACTGCGTTGTTAGTCAAATGGACGAGCCGTGAGTTCCCTTTGGCATGCAAGCTGCAGCTGTTGAGTCAGGCGTCGCACAGAGCGGCATAGCGCCAATTAATCGGCGAAAAAGGACAAAAACTTGGCGAACCAGATTCTAAACGACAATTTTTTGGCGCATCAGGCAGTGCGTCAACGGGAACCGGCTCCTTCTCCGGGCGATCCGCGTGCAGCAAGGCAACAGCCCGAGACACGCACCCCGCCTTCTGCAGACCGTGCCGACATCGGCCCCGCGCGTCAACGCCTGTCTCAGGAGAGCAAGGGCGTAAGCGAACCGACGATCGGGAGCGCAGATGAGGCGCGGCGCCAGATCGCCCTGCTCAAGGAGCAGCTGGGCGGTTCGCCGGCGGCAGCACTCAAGGCCCATGGCGCCATGAACGGAAACGCATTCGAGGCAGCGATGGCGCGCCCCATAGCCTGAACAGTTCCACTCTCGGCACAGGCGAGATCATATCTCGCCATTTACCCGGCCCCGCACTGCGGAAGCCGGGTTTTCTTTTTCTGGTCAACCGTCGATCCAGCGGCCGCTGATCCCGCACGCCGGTTTGCAAAGACCGGCAGGGAGCCTGAAAATTAAAACATGCGCATCGTTTATCTCACGCTGGGGTTGTTCATCCTGCTCAACATCGGTGCCGCCTGCCGCACTCCCCAGGCGGTACCTGAGGACTGCAAGCAGATCTCGGGTGGCCTGATTCGTTGTGACTGAGAACCCGCCTGCACGATGACTGAGATTCCGATCAGCAGCCTGACGCCGGTGCACTTCGCCGAACTACCGGACGCAGCCTCCTTCAATCCTGTCCTGCTCGCCGCCTTCGAGCGCGAAAAGGATGCGCAGGACATCAAACGTACCCACATGTTTGCGGGCCGCTTCGAAAACATCTACATCCCTCGGCAACGGTTGCCCGAAATGTCCGCTCTCAGCAATTTCGTCGTGACGGCGGCCACACAGATCCTGCAGAGGTCCCCCCTGCGGCACGGATTCTGGTTCAATGAGATGCACCCGGGCCACAGCACCACCCTGCACAGTCATGAGGAAGAAGATGAACTGCTCTCGGCGGTGTACTACCTGCAGTGTCCCGACAACAGCGGCCGCCTGATCCTGCACGACGACGAGGCACAGGTGGTGGTCGCGCCCAGACCCGGACTGCTGGTCTTATTTCCACCCGACCTTCCTCATCGGGTCGAGGAAAATACCAGCCAGGAGACGCGCCTGTCTGTGGCCTTCAATTTTGGTCCGGCGAACTCGGCGACCTGACCGTCGACGTCTCGAGTCTCTCGGTCTCAGCAAGGACGATACGCCGACCATCGGTGGTCACAAATTCACGATCCTCGATGTCGCCTCTTTGCGCGCGATACTCCGCCGCACGTCCGCTGCCGGCGTCAACCACACGGATGAAGATCACCTCGCTGCTATCGCGCCAATGCTCGTAGAGCAGATAAGCGGATGCAAGCAGCATCAGGCTCACGGCCCCTATAGCCAGGGCGCGCACCGGAGAGCGCCAGCGTTTCTGCGGGTTGATCAGCCGCGGAGGGGTCGTCTGTACGGGCGTAGGAGGCGCGCTCCGCGTCCGCCAGATGAGTGCGACCACCAATATCACCGCAATGGTAAACAGAATCTTTCCGATCATTCTCAGATCTTAACCCGGGAACGCACCGCTGGAACTTCGCAGCAGCGAATTTCGCTCTGCCACGCAGCCGCAGTCCCTGGTCCATTCATACCCGGTTCCTGCATTACCCACGTGAACCGTGCAGTCGCCACGGACCTCGAATTGTTAGAATCACACCCGGAGTTACGAACAGAGAACCAACAACAATGCTCAGAGCCCCATGCCTCTGCCTGCTTGGCATGACATTCGCGCTGCACAGCCAGGCGGCGACTGCT
>CAZCDY010000021.1:6816-15303 GCA_964497145.1 uncultured Gammaproteobacteria bacterium | reverse complement strand
CTGCCACGCAGCCGCAGTCCCTGGTCCATTCATACCCGGCCCCTGCATTACCCACGTGAACCGTGCAGTCGCGACGGACCCCGAATTGCTAGAATTACATCCGATCCAAGAACAGAGAACCAGCGACAATGCTCAAAAACCCATGCCTCTGCCTGCTTGGCATGACATTCGCGCTACAAAGCCTGGCGGCGACTGCCTCGGACATCGCTGTAAAGATCACGCCCGATCTCGAGGGCGTCACCGTCGCGCATGCCGGCGGCCAGGTGCACATCCAGCGCAACCAGGATCAGTCGAACGACATAGCGCCGAACTTTCAACTTACCTCGCGCAAATGCCCGCCGTTCTGCATCCAGCCCATGCAGTTGCCCGACGGGGTCGAGACCATCGCCGAGTTAGAGATGCTCGATTATCTGCGGCGCGCGGCCGAAGGCGACGACTCGATCCTGATCATCGACTCACGTGGCCCGAACTGGCGGCGTAAAGGCACCATCCCCGGATCGACAGGCCTTTATTACAAGAGGCTGAGCCTGCGTTCAGCGAAGGAGTCAGATATTGCCGACATACTCGAACACCAGTTCGGTGCCGAACGCCGCGAAACCTTGTGGAACTTTCGCCGTGCAAAGACCCTGCTCATGTTCTGCAATGGCGCCTGGTGCGGCCAATCGCCGACCAATATCCGTAGCCTGATACGGATTGGCTACCCGGCGACGAAGATCAAATGGTACCGTGGTGGTATGCAGGCCTGGGAGACCCTGGGCCTCACCACAGTGGTACCGGAGTCAGAGTGAACGGAATTCTGCAACCATGAAGCAACTCATCACCATCGCCCTGGCCATCGTGATCCCGCTGCTGGCTGCCTGCAGCGAGCCTGACAAGCCCAGCGTGGCATTGTACCTGGCGGTACAGCGCGGTGATCTCGATCAGCTGGAGCGCCATATCCACTGGGGAACGGATATCGATGCGATCCTGCCCAACGGCCAGTACCCCTTGCAGACCGCCGCAGACAGCGGCCGGATTATCATGGTCAAGACCCTGCTCAAGCATGGTGCAGACATCAACCGCACCAATGCAGACGGCAACAGTGCGCTCGATCTGGCGATACTTTCCGGGCGCACCCAGGTGGCCGAGGTGCTGCTCGACCAGGGCGCCCAACTCGACGCCTCCGCACTGCTGCTCGAGGCCGCCGCTGCCGGGGTCACCGACCGTGACACCGTGCGATTCCTGACCGAGCGCGGGGCCGATCTGGAACAACGCAACACGGCTGGCGATACGCCACTGCTGGTCGCGATAAGGCAGGACAACCACCGCCTGGCGACCGAACTGGTCAGCCGAGGTGCGGACGTGAACGTACAGGCGGCTGACGGCCGCTCGGCGCTGGCGCTGGCGCAGCAACTTCAGCTGCCGGAATTGATCAGCCTGCTGCAACGCCAGGGAGCTCGTTGAGTCCCCGGGGACCTGCGGACGCCGATTCGCGCGACGCGTGGGAGGTGACAGTGGGCAAGGTCCTTTGTTAAGGTCGCGCGCCTCAACCCAACAGTCCCGGACGGAGAACGATTCATGGCGAGCACCCCCGACGAACTCACGATCAACTACAGTGAGGGCGGCATCGACGTCGTCAAGGAACTGGACAAAGAGGTACTTTCAAAAGGTGCCTGGACCACCATTCTGTACCGCTACCAGGACTGGGACGCGCGCAAGGAGGAATACAGCAAGGACAAGTACTCGATCCGGCGTTATCAAAAGCGCAACGGCGAGTACCAGCAGAAGTCCAAGTTCAATATCTCCAGCCCCGCGCAGGCCACCCAGCTCATTGCGGCGCTCAACAAATGGCTGGCTGAGTAAGCCTTATCCCGGCACCGGATCGACCGCAGGTCGCAAGGTTGCCGGTGCCGACCGAATAGAGAGCCAAAAAGCCGGCATTCGATGCCGGCTTTCTAGTGCATGGACACTTCCTTCAGGCATCGCGCGTTGTGATCAACACCTTGGCCTGCGGAATCCATTCCTCGCGCTCGACGCGCCCCTTGAACTTCAGGTGCGCATTGATCGAGTCGATATTCTCGGGTGTCCAGGCCGCGATCTGCTCGAAGCGCTCAACGCCAAGCTGTTTCAAAATTCCTGCGATCTTTGGGCCGATACCCCTGATCCGCTGCAGATCGTCCGCGGGCGCAACGTCGCCACCCATCGCCGCCGGTTCACCGCCCATGAGGCCCTGGGCCCCGGACGCCGCGGCTGCGGCGGCAGAGGCTATCGCCACCGGATCCGCTTCCTGCTCACTGTGCTCGGCAGCCCCTGCCGACGCTGCCGCAAGGGCCTCGCGACACTGCGCCAGCTCGCCCTGCAGCACGCTTATCACCTCGTCGCTGTCGGCAGAATCTGCCACCGTATCCTGACGCGCACGCAGGTCGGCCAGTTCATCCGACAACAGCCTGCGCTCACTGTCACAATTATGCTTAGCGGTGGACAGGGCATCGAGTTCGGCGCGCAATTCTCGCGCATCGGTCTCGGCCTTGCTCAGTAGGGTCTGCAGAGAGGCACGGCCGCTCGCTGCCGAGATACGGGTCAGATACCAGCCCAGAATCAAGCCGAGCAGCCCCGCGATCAACAGCAGAATGAAGGTTTGTACGATCAGGTAAATCATTTGCAGCTCCGCTGATTACTGCTCAATGGGAAGCACATCAAAGGTGATCCGACGATTGGCTGCACGTCCTTCCGACGTGGCATTGCTGGCGATCGGCTGAGTGTCGCCGTAGGCAACGATCTGCATCCTATCGGCACGTATGCCGGCCAGGTAGAAGAACTGTTCGACCGCCTCGGCCCTGGCCAGGCTCAGGCGCAATTTAAACTCGCGATCGCCTTCGGAATCGGTATGCCCGCCGATGATGATGCTGGTCTCCGGACACTGGTAGGCGACCATTGCCAGGTCATTGAGCAGCGGATAACTCTGAAGCACCGGAGAGGCGCCGCCAGCCTCGAAGCGCATTTTGCTGACCGCGGCCAAGCGCGACATGGTGCGCTGACAGGTTCCCGCATCCATCGGATTCGACAAGTCACCACCGAGACGGACAATCTTGCCCGCATCGAAGCGGGGGTTGAGCGGATCATCCTTGTCCAGCAGGGAGGCGCGCTGTTTGAGCCCGGACACATCCACCTCGCGCACACCCCAGACCCCACCGGCGATATCGGCCACGTAGTCGGGCGTCGTCTTGCGTGAGACCTCGCCACTGAGGTACAGATCGCGCCCCTCCGCCACGACGCGCAGATCCGTTATCGCATAGGCCGCGAGCGCGTGCTCCACACCTTGTACCAGGCCAGTCTCGATCGATTCACTGCGCAGGACCAGGGTGACCCAGGTGAGCAACAGCAGGCTGGCCAACGAGACCAGGACGGCAGTACTTCTCGACACCTCAAACTCCCCCGTTTCTGATGCGCTGCGCCCTGCCGATATCGGCGCGATCGCGGGCGTTACAAACTGCCAATCTACCGCATTCCGGCACCGATGTTGCGACAAAGTGTCTCTCGCACGTGGTCATCGTGGTCATGCCCTTGTCGCCTCGGTAGAGAAACCCGCCTGCACGTTCACAGCCCCAGTTCATGCGGCCAGTCAAGCAGGGCATCGACCACGGCACGCTGGGCCGGCGTCAGCGTGCTGTCGACCACCAGGTGAGACAGCTGTTTACGGTAGTCGTCGATGATGATGGAGGCACCCGCGCCGGCCTGCGTAAGACGCTCACGCCGGAACTCCTCCCAGCGCAGGCGTTCATCGCGTCGCAGGGTCTCTGGCCAGTTGCGCGCGCGGTAGCGAAACAATAGCTCGTCCAGCTTGGCCGCATCGAACCCCGGATGCAGCGTGGCCAGTTCGTCCGCCGGTGTGCGCCGAACCTGCTCACAGCGACGGCGGTCGTCGTCTGACAGAAAGCCCCCATACAGATCCCTGTCCGGATCGGACTGAGGCGGAAACCGGTCTCCCGTGGCAAACACCTCGGCCAGTTTTTCAGCCAGGTGCGGCGCGGCCCGCAACGTCTCCAGGTGGCGTTGTTCCGCCTGTGCGTCCATCTGCCAGTACTCGCGCGCCTGTTCCGTGACCGTGCCGATCGGCACGATCACCGGGGCACGGTTGATGTGCACCACCTTCAGCGGAATCCGATCCACCCCTTCAGGCAGGTCTGCCGTCGGCGTATAAAGCCGCGCGCGAATCTCCTCGGGCGAACTCGTCAGCAATGGCGTCGGATCGATGCGCAGATCATAGACGATCACACCATTGCGATTGACCGGGTGCATCGCCAGCGGCACCACGGCCGCAATGCAGCCCAGACGCGCCGGGTAACGCACCGACACGTGCAACACCGGTTTGGCCGCACGGACGTTCAACTGCGCCGCGAGCTTGTGCTTGTCGCGGTTGTTGAACACGAATTCGAACAGCTTGGGTTGACGGTCTCGGACCAGCCTTGCCAGTGCAATGGTCGCCTTCACATCGACCAGTGCGTCATGCGCGCCCGCATGCTCGATATCATTGGCCGCGGTCAGTTCCTCCAGGCGGAAGCTGGTCACTCCGGGTTCCTTTTCCGGCCAGCGGATACCCTCGGGTCGCAGCGCCCGGGTCAACCGGATCACATCGATCATGTCCCAACGTGAGTTGCCGTTCTTCCACTCGCGTTCGTACGGGTCGAAGAAATTGCGGTAAAGGCCGTAGCGCGTCACCTCGTCATCGAACCGCAGTGAGTTGTAGCCGAGGGCGCAGGTCCCCGGCCGCATCAGTTCCGCGTGGATAAAACGAAAGAAGTCCGCCTCAGGGGCCCCCTTTTCGCGTGCCAGTTGCGGCGTGATACCGGTGATCATGCAGGCCTGCGGCTGCGGCAGAAAATCGTCTGCCGGTCGTGCGTAGACCACCAGGGGATCGCCGATAGGATTGAAATCCAGATCGGTACGCAGACCGGCGAACTGCGCCGCACGATCGACCGCAGGTTGTGCACCCCAGGTCTCGTAGTCATGCCAATAGAAGCTGCGGGAATCGCTCATGCCTTGCTAAAAACACCGGGTAAAAAATCTGGGGAGACCAGCGCCTTGAGTGGTATCCAAACAGGGATCAGGATTGCTTGACCCATGCCACCTCGTTGCGCAGATACACCAGTGCCTGCTCGGCCGCCACTGCCGCCCCTTCGGCGAACAAGGCCTGGGCCACCTGGGCCACGTCCTGCGCATGCACCAGGGCATCACCGTGGACAGGCACCTCAACGACGCAGCGCGAACCCAACGCACCGGCATAACGCTTCCAGCCACTGCCGGCACCGGTCCAGCCGGCACCGTCAGGGACAGGCACCTGCGAGGGCGGGCATACCGTCTCGTCTACGAGTGCGCGCATGATACCGGCGGCATCGATGCGATACGCACCCCAGTAGACCTCGTCCATGCGCGCATCCAATGCACTGAGCACACTGTCTGCGCCGCACTCGCGGCAGGCGCCCTGGGCCAGCGCCTGCAGGCTGGATACAGGTACCACCGGCAACCCCACCCCAAGGGCGGTGCCCTGAATGATCGACGCCGCGATGCGAACGCCGGTGAACGACCCCGGACCGCGCGCAAAGGCCAGTGTATCCAGATCGGCCAGATCCAGACCGGCGCTCACCAACAGGTCCTCCATCATCGGCAGGATCAATTCAGAGTGGCGGCGTGGCGCGAGCTCGAAGCGCTCGCTCACAACACCATCGTTCAACAGTGCTGCAGAGCAGGCGTCTTCGCTGGTGTCAATCGCAAGCAGCTTCACCTCATGCAGATCCGACAGTCAGCACGGTCGAACCGGTCGTCTTGCGCGCCTCGAGGTCGCGATGGGCCTGGGCAGCCTCGGACAGCGGGTAGGTTTGGTTGATCTGAATGTGCAGCAGGCCATCGGTGACCGCGCCGAGCAGGCGACTGGCCCCCTCCTCGAGCAACTCGCGTGTAGCGATATGGGTCGCCAGCGTGGGCCGGGTGACATACAGCGAGCCCCTGGGCGCCAGGATGCCGGGGCTGAAGGGCTCAACCGGCCCCGAGGCATTGCCATAGCTCACCATCACACCGAGGGGACGCAATGAATCCAGCGAATCCATGAAGGTCGCCTTTCCGACCGAGTCGTAGGCGGCCGCGACCCCCTCGCCGTCCGTAAACTCGCGCACCCTGGAGGGGATATCCTCTTGGCGGTACAGAATAGTGTGGTCGCAGCCGTTGGCACTTGCCAGTTCCGCCTTCGCCTCGCTCCCGACACACCCGATCACGCGTGCACCAAGATGTTTGGCCCACTGCGAAAGCAGCAGCCCAACGCCGCCGGCCGCCGCGTAAACCAGGATGCTGTCACCTGCCTGAACCGGATAGGACCTGAACAGCAGGTAATGCGCTGTCAGGCCCTTCAGCATGATCGCGGCCGCCTGTCGGTCACTCACCGAGTCCGGCAGGCTGACCAGACGGTCAGCCGCAATCACACGGGCCTCGCTGTAGGCCCCCTGGCACATCGGGTAGGCCACGCGCTCACCCACCTTGAGCTGATCCACTCCCTCCCCCACGGCCTCGACCACACCCGCCGCCTCCATCCCCAAAACCGCGGGGAGATCACCGGCCGGGTACAGGCCGTCACGCTGGTAAACATCAATAAAATTGAGTCCACAGGCGCTCTGGCGCAAAAGCACCTCACCCGGCCCAGGCGCGGCCAGCGCGACCTCATCCCAGGAAAGCACCTCGGCGCCCCCATGGGCATGAATGCGAATCGCGTGTGTCATAGGGATCTCCATGAAAACAGCTGCAATTCTCGTTGCCCGCCGCACACAACACAAGCCCGCATGCTGCACCGGGGAGGCTGCTGGCTTCAGCCTGGACCTGGCCGCCTGGCATGAACGCCGGACAGCGCGCCGGCACCGCAGATCAGGAATCACCGGCAGCGGGATCGGTGCGTCGGGGCAGCCCGGTCCCGGGCGGGGCCGGCATTTGGGGCGGTCAGTCGCCAGCCTGCTCTGCGCAGCTTATACAGCGCGTACTGGTGGGGTCGAAGGCAAGTCGACGAACATCGATCTGTTCGCCGCACCCGGCGCAGCAGCCGTAGTCGCCTGAATCGACGCGGCGTAAGGCGCCCTCGATCATCACAAGCCTCTGCCTCCTCCGCCTGGCCGCCTCCTGCGCCATCTGCTGCGCCTGCAAGGCGTCCATGCGGGAAAGCCTGCCCACCCTGGCCTGGTCCAGTTCGACCGGCCTGGCTACCTCTTCAGAGGCTTCATCGAAATCCTGCAGCTCACCTTTCAAGGCCAGCAATTGTTGCCTGAATTTTTCGATCTCTGTGTTGTTCATGGCGACCTGTTGGCAGGGTTTCCGGACTTTGACCTTAACCGGTTTCAGCCCACAAGACGTCACCTAAGATTGAATCAGCACTCGGTAATACTTACCGCAAGCCCACCCAAAGACGTTTCCTTGTACTTTTCCGACATATCCAGGCCGGTCTGGCGCATGGCGGCAATACAGTTGTCCAGAGACATGAAGTGCTTACCGGTTCCCATCATCGCGAGGGAGGCGGCCGTGTAGGCCTTGATCGCGCCGAAGGCGTTACGCTCGATACAGGGCACCTGTACCAGACCATTGACCGGGTCGCAGGTCATACCGAGATGGTGCTCAAGGGCTATCTCCGCGGCATTTTCGACCTGATGCGGGGTACCTCCCAGGACTGCGCACAGGCCAGCGGCCGCCATAGCGGCTGCGGAGCCGACCTCACCCTGACAACCGACCTCGGCCCCGGAGATCGAGCTGCGGTGCTTGATGATTCCGCCGATGGCGCTGGCGGTAAGCAGAAACTCCCTGACCTGTGCCGCGGTCCCGCCCCGGTGCATGGAGAGGTAGTACAGCACCGCGGGAATCACACCCGCCGCACCGTTGGTCGGGGCGGTGACCACCATGTTTCCGGCGGCGTTTTCCTCGTTCACAGCCATCGCATAGGCGCACAAGCAATCGTTGATAGTGGTTGAATCCGGGTGTTGCAGGAGCTGTTCATGCAGGTCGGCGGCCCGCCGGGCCAGGTTCAGACCTCCGGGCAGCAAACCCTTCGCGCGCAGTCCCTGCTCGAGGCAGTGTCGCATCGCCTGCCAGATCGCATCCAATCCGCGATCCAGTTTGGCATCGGTCAGGTGCTGCCTTTCGTTGACACGCTTCATATCCGCTATCGAAAGGCCGCTACCGACGGCCATCATCAGAACCTGGCCCCACTCCATGTTGGCGATCCCCATGGATTGCCAGAGTTTGAGGATCTCTTCCATCTGATCGGCCCCCGATCAGCCCAAGACCAACAAGGCGGCGCCGAGACCGACCGCGTCGCCCTCCTTGACGCGAATCTCGGTCACGCTGCCAGCGGATGGCGAGCGCACCTCGGTCTCCATCTTCATGGCCTCCAGCACGACCACCACATCGCCACTGGCGACGCTTTGACCGAGCCCGACGTTTACCTTGATGATGTTGCCGGCCAGGGGCGACTCGATCACG
>CAZCDY010000021.1:0-6806 GCA_964497145.1 uncultured Gammaproteobacteria bacterium | reverse complement strand
TGGTGCCACCAGCTGCTTGATTTCATCCCGCGTGCTGACGAAGCCACCGCCGATTGAGAAGAACGTCTCCGCAAGCAGCACCTTGCCTGAAAGGTCCAGCAGCTCGAAGATCATCCCGTTGGGGTGTTCCGGCAACGCCTGCCCGCGATCGAACACGATGTCATCGGCGGGAGAGAAAGCGATATCCGTCTGGCCCTCCGGAGAAATCGACCGCCGGCGCCAGATGTCCTCGACCAGGGCATCAAGGTCCCGCGCCAGCAGGCTGTCCGGTGCATAGCCATGCAGCCCCAATGCCACCGCTCGATCGGTATTGTGACCCTTACCGGTAAAGGCCAGGGAGCCTTTGAGGGTGCAGCGCAGCACCGGGACCGACTCAAAGGCGCGCGCCGAACAATAGCTGCGAATGCGCTCGAGAAAACACCCCGCGGCCAGCATCGGGCCCATGGTATGTGAACTCGACGGACCTATGCCTACCTTGAAGAGCTCCAGGACACTGATGAACATGCACTATCCCATCCGACGTGGAGGCCGAACTCGCGGGCGAACCGGGGAACCACGCCAGCCCGCACCGCCCCCGTTGATTAACCCCAATACACCTTAGGGCAGCTCAATCTTGACGCCTGGCACGAGCATGCACTTCGGACATCACCGCCGCTATGCCCTGAATGGTGATGATTCCCAGATACTCACCATCATCGACCACGAAAAGGTAACTGGTGTCGTTCTCTTCCATGATTGCCAGCGCCTTGATCGCGGGCTCCTCTGATCGGATGGACACGTGCATACCGCGGACGTACGGATCGATCTTGCTCGCCAGCACTTCCTCGATCTTTTTCCGCGCATTGTCCACGCATGACAGAAAACTGCCCAGCAAAGGGGCCGCCGCCACCATGTAATCCGGCAGGCAGGCAAATTTCATAACATTTTTCAGCGTGACACGACCTGCCAGTCGACCTGTTGCATCCACGAAAGGCAGCGCCTGTACATGTGCCCGGCCACATTCGGCAAACACTTCGCTTACCAGCATGCCCGGCCTGGCGACCTTGGTGGAAATAGTGCTGTCCCTCACTAACATATCACCGCTCCATCAAAGCGTCTGAACGCCGTGCCGGCCCCTGCCCCGCTCAAAGGTACCTCAGGTAGACGTAGACGGTGGAGATCACAATGCTTATCAGCATCATGGGAAAGGCCATGAGCATAAAGGACAGGAACTTGATCCTGTGCCCGGCCCGTTCGGCAAATCCCGCGACAATCAGATTGGCGCTCGCACCGACCAATGAACCGTTGCCGCCGAGACAGGCACCCAATGCCAGGGACCACCACAGAGGCATCAGGTTTTCGCTGCCACCAAAGGTGGGCGCCATCGATTCGATCATTGGGATCATGGTGGCGACGAAAGGAATATTGTCGACGACGGCAGAGGCGATGGCAGAAACCCACAGAATCATGATCGCCGTTGTCGTCATGTCTCCGCCGGTGAAGTCTATGACCCAGTCCGCGAGTATGCGCAGCAGTCCCGCGTGTTCGATTCCGGCCACAACGATGAATAGGCCGACGAAGAAAAAGATGGTCACCCACTCCACCTCACCGAACGACTGATGCACGTCCTCGGTCTGGTCTTCGGCGTCACGCCCCAGGTTGGTGATCAACAGCAACAGACCGGCCCCGAACATGGCGATGGTCGCGGGCTCCAGGTGCAAAGGATGCGCAAATACGAAACCCACGATAACCAGCGCCAGCACGGACAGGGCCTGCCACATCAGCCTGGCGTCCGTGATTGCATCTTTTTCGCGGAACTGCATGATACGTTCACGCGCCTCCTCACTCGCTGACAGGCCCCTGCCCCAGACCAGATAGATGACCAACAGCGTCACCAGCATGATCAGCGGGATGATCGGGGCCAGATTGAACAGGAAATCGTTGAAAGTCAGACCCACCGCCGAACCGATCATGATGTTGGGAGGATCGCCGATCAGCGTCGCCGCACCGCCGATATTGGAGGAAAATATCTCTGCGAACAGGTAAGGATAGGGATTTACCTTGAGTTCTTCCGTGACCAGCAGGGTGATGGGCGCGATCAGCAACACCGTGGTCACATTGTCCAGGACGGCCGAAAACACCGCCGTAACCACAGAGAACATCAGCAGGATGCCCCAAGGCCTCGCCTCCACCTTTTTGGCCGCCCAGATGGCAACGAACTGAAAGACGCCACAGCGTCGGGTAATGGCCACCAACACCATCATGCCCGTCAGCAGGCCGAGAGTGTTGAAATCCACCCCGGCTATCGCCTGCTCCTGGTTGAGCACGCCCAAGGTGATCATCAGACCGGCACCGAGCCCCGCCACGATGGCACGGTTGATCCTTTCCGAAACCACGACCGCATAGGTCGCGATGAACAGGATCGTCGATAACCACAATGGGTCCCAACCGAAGATCACATGCGACAAGGCTTGAGGGTCAGCTTGCATGTTCAGATCGAATCGGGCTCATCGGTCTGAGCTGTTTTGTCCTCACCGCAGGAACCGACAGGCCTGCCCTCATCGGCCATGTCGGCGCCGCCGGCAACTGCATTCATGACAATCTTCTCGAGCACATCCCATGCGGAAACCATGCCGACCAGTTTCTTGCGCTTACCCTTGACCACGATGACCGGCAGGCTCGAGTCCACACTCTGGTCGAGCAGTTCCAAAACCTCAGGAAAGCTGGTCGATGGTTTGCAGAAGGTCAGTTTTTTCTTTTTTTCGAGGAAATCCGAAACCGGCTTGTGCGCGATGCTCCCCAGACGGCTGTATAGCTCACCAAGTTCGTCGGGCATAAAGCTGAGATCCTTGAGACCAAACTTCATCTTGCCGGCCGCGGGCAGGAGCATTTTCACCAACGGCCGGAGACCGAACAGGCCCACGAACTGGTCGTTCTCATCAACGACCGGCAGATTCCTGATCTGTTTTTCGTGCATGATCTTCAGCGCATCACACACCCTGTCCTCTGGGTTCAACTTCACCAGCCGCTGACTCATGATGTTTTCGACAGTCATCTGGGCACTCTCTCACCTCCGCACCTCGGTTTTCCGTTTAGCCCCCGGCAAGCAATCGCTGCCACATGAACCGCGTCGGTCCCACGGGATCCGCTGCATAGCCAGAGGGGTTGCACGACACGCTGGACCGGCCGATTTTGAGTACAGGTCGGTGACCGCGCCGTTAAGACAAGTGTAGATGACACACGCAGCAAGTTGCGGGATCTAAAAAAGTACCGTGGGCTCGCGGTCTGCAGGTGGCAGTGGCATCCGTACCGGATGGTATAGGGCCTGGTCGATCTGCATGGCCATATGCTGCACCGGCGCTGTGACCCCGGCATGCGGGTCCTCCACCAGGCCCTGCCACATGATATCGAGCGCCGCCTCCAGATTATCGCGCAGCTGCGCCTGCATCGCCGGCCTGTCGCGGTCGTGTTCCGCGACCCCCCAGACCGCAGCCCCCGCAGAGACCGCCGCACCCAAGAGGCCGCCGACAATGGCCGAGGCCGCCGCCGTTCCCCCGCGCACAGCCACCGTGCCGACCAGTCTGTCCACGGCGCGGCGCGCCACCAGGGTCAGCCTCTCGCCTGCCGGTGCATCGAGGTCGATACCGTTGGCCGCAGCGACCTGCTGCAACAGTGCCTGGTAAGCGGGCACATCGCGCATTTCCTGCGCATTGAGGACCACCAACAGAGAGGCTTCCTGCGGCTCAGAAGACTTCACCACAATCGCCGGGATAGCAGCCAGGTGTTCATCGAATGCGGCCGGTGGGATTCCAAAATCAGACGGCAGCCGATCGAGTCCACGTCCCAGCTCGCGCAGGAAATCGCTGGTGCTCTCGTGCATCACGCCTGCCGGATCAACATGCTCACTGACCGGCTGCAGTACCTGCTCGGAAAACACTTCCTGCAGATAAGCCGTCAACCGCTCTTCCGGCGTGACCTCGCCCTCTGAGTAGTGCAACTGGTACCAAGCCAACTTGGTCGAGACCCATTGCTGCGTCCAGTAGCTCGCGTACCAGGGTATGAACACCTCCTCGGTATAGCGGCGCACGAGCCCCTGCCATTCTTCCATGGCCACCCGCGCGTAGGCCACCGCGCCGTTTCGCGCATGCTCGGAGGCGCTACCTATTCGCTCGTCGATCGCCTGCCGGGTGGCCGGGGGGATCTGGAACGAAGGGGCCTGCGGCACTACCGGTAGCGGCGCCCGCGCACAGGCGCCCAGCACGAGGATCAGCACGATCGACAAACTGCAGACAAGGCACAGCAAAGGACCTGAGCCGCGATCAGCGGGCCCAGAGTGTTCCGCTGATGAGTTTAACAGCCTGTCTGCGGCCGACGATTTCATGAGTTCCTTTCAAGACTTCCGATCGCACCTTCGCCAGATTCCACCGGATCAGTCCGCTTACATCCCCTGGCCCCTTTCGGTCAGCTGACCCAGCTTGCGGCCAAAGGCATCCACCTGGCTCCAGTCGGTGAAATCCACCACGGCCTTGGGATCCGTCGGGCCTTTGGTGATCCACATGATCATACGAATCATCTGTCGATCCCAGAAACCGTACCTCGGATAATCAATCTTGCCTGCGAACACGGCCAGCTCATCCGGTTGCCAGGATATCTGACGCAGGAATTTCTGCAGATAAGGGTTCGTTTCCGGCCGGTTCTTTTCCGGTTTGCGCGCCACCACATTCACAGAGAAGAAGGCATTTGGTTTGCGCGCCAGCAGCGGCTGGTTCCGCTCGACGAACGCGTAAACCCTTTTATCGTGCTTGCCGTAACGAATACTTGCACCCAGCACGATCTTGTCGAAGGGCTCCATATCCATGCCAGGCGCGTCATGGATGGAAGTCAGGGTCACCTGGTGGCCGAGTTCTTCCCATATCTTCTGCAGACGCTCGCAGATTTCAAGCGTATGGCCGTCGGTGGTCGAATAGACGAGAAAATAGTTAGCCATGCTCCGACTCGAGTTGAAATCACCTTAAGCGGTCAGCGGTGCCGAGAGAAATCATCCAGTTGTCCCGCTCGGCAATGCACTCGTATGCCCCCATCTGGAACTCACGGCAGATCAGTGGCCGCTGCGCATAGATCATGCACACCATGGTATTGCGGTCCAGGGCCGAACACCAGCCGTCATCCAGCCGTGCCATCGTCCTTCCTCCCCAGTCATCGATCGCCACAAACCGCTCCGGCACGCCGGTTTCCGTTATCAACATGACTTCCAGGCGGCAACAACATGCCTCGCAGCTGGCACAGTTTGGCTTGGTTGCAGATGGGGACGGAACTTCGACGGTCATAAATCAACCATGCAGCAATAAAACCAAGGATATCGCTCCGGAAAAATCGCGCCACCCTCAGGCCGTCACCAAAGCCAACGGCCAAGCCTGATGCGCGCACCGGGAAACGCCGCAGCGGATCCGCCCGGGGCGCACAACATTTCTCCCAAAGTCCCGTACCGCACGATAAAGAAAAAACTCCGCCCTGTCGTCCCCCGCCTCGCCGCCCGAGTTAAACCCTGCTCCGGCACCTGTTCAGTGGAGACAAAGCATATTCGCATCCCAATCACCCCTGCGGCCGAGGCTCGGATCTGGACGGTATCGAAGCGATGGTCCCAGGCACGTAAGCATCCAACGGCAAAGCGTCCCGCCGCGTTTTTACCGCACCCAGGAAAGCGGCGGATTGAGCCCCGGGAATAAAGGGTACCGTCTTTCGGTCTTTATTCTTAGCCAGACACCTTGTGTGCACCACAGCTTTTGGGAATCGATCATGAAAAGACGTTTTTTTATCGCCGCCCTGGGCGCCGCCGCCGTTACACCAGCGATCTTCACGAGACTGTCTGCGAGCGAAGTCGGCAGCGAGGCGCGAGGGAGCACGAAGGTCATGCGGAGTGACGAAGAATGGCGGCAGCTGCTGACCGAGACCCAGTACGAGGTACTGCGTAAGGAAGGTACCGAACCGCCGGGGACAAGCCCTCTGAATGCGGAAAAACGTGCCGGCACCTACGCCTGCAGCGGTTGTGGACAGCCTCTTTTCCACTCCGATACCAAATACGAAAGCGGCACCGGCTGGCCAAGTTTCTTCGATGCCATCGACGGCGCACTGGAGACCAAGACCGACTACAAGCTGATCTGGCCGCGCACGGAATACCACTGTGCGCGCTGCGGCGGACACCAGGGACACATATTCAAGGACGGACCGGAGCCCACTGGCCTGCGTTATTGTAACAACGGTGTGGCACTTAAATTTGTTCCCACCGTGGACAAGCCCTGACGGCCCCCGGTCAGGGCTTGATATCAAGCACCGGCGTATCGGGAAAGGCGTCGATTTCGTCGATCTCGATCACATTCCCCTCTACCGACAGCACCCGGCAACGACTCAGCGCGATCAGGTTCGGTCGCACCGGCGCCCGCGTGGCGAACACCCCGCGCAGCGGATTATCAGGGTTCCGCCTTGGATGCACCTGCAATATGGCCCGCTGTTGCGGGGTGTCGTTGCGGTCGAACCAGTACAGCACCCAGATGGAATCCAGCTGATCGACACCCAGCAGGGCCGACTGGTAGCGCTCGTCGACCTCGATGGTGGTCCGCCCATCCGATTTTCGCACCCAGCCGATCGGATGGACCTCATAGCCCACGGCCGCTCCGCGTTCGGGCACCTCGGCAGCGGACACCGGTAGCGGAAGACAACAGGCGATTATCAGCAGTGTCGCCTTATCGATGCGAAAGCTCATCTCGGATTCTGATCCCCCCTAATTTGCACGTCTGTAGCTGCGCCTGTAATCAAACGCCTCGGCACAT
>CAZCDY010000020.1:23548-35085 GCA_964497145.1 uncultured Gammaproteobacteria bacterium | reverse complement strand
CGGACGCAGTGACTTGGTCAGTAGCGTGGCCTCGTCGAGGTAGACATACAGATCTCCCTTGCCCGATTTGTGTACCGGTCCTTCGCCACCGACGATGTCTCCGATATCCCAGGTCTTGATCTCTGCTGCCAGTTCCGCGGGCAGGTTCTTCTTATCGACATAGAACTGGATGCGTCCGGACATATCCTGGACGACGATGAAGGGGCCCCGACGCGCCATGATGCGCCCGGCCACGCTCGCACGCTGGCAAAGCGTTTCGAGTTCTTCCTTGGTCTTGTCACCCAGTCGGTCCTGCAGTTCCGCGGCCAGAACGTCGCGCCGAAAATGATTCGGAAACGCATTTCCATTTTGACGAATATTCGCCAGTTTCTCCCGCCGCTGGGCGATGAGTTTGTTTTCGTCTTGCTGCTGATCGGTCATCTGGGTTTCTCAAATAAATGGACAAGGTGTTCGCAGAGGGCACGAGAACAGCGGATGCCTGACAACAACCGTCTCCGCGCTTCCCGACGCCCTCTGCGTCCCTGCTGATTTCGAACTAAAGCCCGCTTTTCAGGCTGGCCTCTATGAACTGGTCGAGCGCACCGTCAAGCACTGCCTGGGTATTGCCGGTCTCGACACCGGTACGCAGATCCTTGATGCGGGATTGATCCAGTACGTACGAACGAATCTGGTTGCCCCAACCGATGTCCGACTTGCTGTCCTCCACCGCCTGCTGGCTCTCGTTGCGCTTCTGCATCTCCAGTTCGTAGAGCTTGGCCTTGAGCTGTTTCCAGGCCTGATCTCGGTTCTTGTGCTGCGAACGATCGTTCTGACACTGCACCACGATACCGGTCGGAAGATGCGTCAGGCGTATCGCAGAATCGGTCTTGTTCACGTGCTGACCACCGGCGCCCGATGCACGGTAGGTGTCTGTACGCACGTCGGCCGGGTTGACCTCGACCTCGAAGGAATCATCGATCTCGGGCGACACGAACACCGAACTGAACGAGGTATGACGCCGATTGCCCGAATCGAACGGTGATTTGCGTACCAGACGGTGTACGCCGGTCTCGGTGCGAAGCCAGCCGAATGCATATTCACCCTCAAAACGGATCGTGGCCGATTTGATTCCGGCGACCTCACCCGGCGAAACCTCCATCAGTTCGGTCTTGAATCCGCGCTGCTCGCCCCAGCGCAGATACATGCGCAACAGCATCTCGGCCCAATCCTGGGCCTCGGTGCCGCCGGAACCCGCCTGGATATCCAGAAAGGCGCTGCTGGCGTCCATCTCGCCGGAAAACATTCGCCGGAATTCCAACTCGGCGACACGTTTTTCGAATCCATCGATATCTTCTGCGACAGCATCCACGGTGTCGGAGTCACCCTCCTCCACGGCCATTTCCAGCAGATCCGCACCGTCCTGCAGACCGGAAACCAGCTCGTCCATATTGAGCACCACGCCCTCAAGCATGGATCGCTCCCTGCCAAGGGACTGAGCCTGCTCCTGGTCGTTCCAGATCTCCGGAGCTTCGAGTTCGCGCAGAACCTCGGTCAGGCGTTCCTGCTTGCCTTCATAGTCAAAGATACCCCCTGAGAGACTCGAGACGTCCCCTCAGATCGGCGATTTTATTGGTGATGGGATTGATATCCTGCATGCTGAAACCCCGCATCTAAACCGGGTATTCTATCTCAGACCTGGCCACCTCCCAACCGCCGCCGTCACAGCGGCTCAAGCGTTCAGTCCAGCGCCGGGAAAAGGCCCTTGAAAGGCAGCCCCTGCCTGGGTTCCGCCATCATGTCGGTGACAGTGTCACGCCAGGCCGCATAGTGCCCGGTCTGCTTGTGCGCCCTGGCATCCGCCTCGCTGGCGTAGGCCTCGTACAGCACAAAATGGCAGGGATCCGCGGCATCCTGCAGGATATCGAAGCGGTGATTGCCGGGCTCCGCCGTCGAGCCCTCGTGGTTCAGCCGGCAGGCCTCGATGAAAGCCGGGATCGCCGCCGATTTGACATAAACGTGGACCATGGTGACGTGCATTTTTCAGCTCCCCGCATTGTTGGCTGGGCGAACGCCATCGGCCGGATCGCGACCCTGACGCCCTATCCAGGCCGCGAGAATGGTGGTCAGAATCACACTGGCGGCGAAAGCATAGATACCCATCTCCACATGCGCTTCCGCCAGGGAACCCAACTTCACAGAGACCACCAGCAGCGCAACCACGAACACGTCCAGCATCGACCATTTGCTGAAGATTGCAAGCCATTCGAGATGACGGCGATGGCCTTCCCCTTGCGCGGCATCGAAGTTCCACACAATCAACAACACCAGGTTCTTCAAAATCGGAAAGACAACGCTGAAGATCCCTACCAGCGCAAACAGGCCCCATTCCGCCTCCCTGGCCAGTTGCTGCAGGGCAGACAGCAGGCTGACCGAATTGGAGAAGAAGTAGAATTTCTCCAGCGACAGGATCGGCATCTGGAGCCCAACAACGAGTAACGCCACAGCGATTATCAGTAGCAGATTGACTGTCAATCCATGGACAGGATGGCGAACCGCGTAGCTATTACCCAGAGACATGGACGTAGTTTAACCCGTGCGAACCGAGGACCGTCAGCCATGAACTGCCCGATTTCATTTCCGACAGTCAAGTTCGGGGCCAATGGCCTGCTCGCAAACCTCAGCGCACCTCGCGCATGTAGATGACCCGGGGGTCACCGCGATAGATACCGAATGTCGCCAGACCGACCGGGTCGATATCCCCGCTGCCCTGCCAATCGAATTCCAACCAGGGAGGCGCGTCAGCGGAAACCTTGAGGACACCCGTAGCACCACCGGCGGGGGCCATCAGGTGGAGATTGAAATCACTGTTCACCGGCGATGCACGGTAATGATCAGCGCTGTCGCCCGGGGCAGCACATGCGAATGATCCACTGCTGCCAGACGGATCCCAGATGCAGGCCGCCGCCGGCAAAAGGGCGTCACTGGCATCGCCGTCAGCAATGGCCACTGTATTGATGGTTGTGCATCCGTCCCCGGAACTCGGAAGAAAGCCGTTGCTGGCGCCAGCGAAGTACTCTACCCGCATCGACAGCGGCAGCGTCTGCAGCTCAGACCCATGTGCATTGGCAATACTCAACCTTCCGTATCGGATCGGAACCCCAATCGGGGAGAGATCCAGGGGCAAACCCGCCGCTGCTGTCCCATCCTCTGTATCGGTGAGGGATGTCAGGGTACGACTGACGTCGCCGACGAACTCACCGACACGATCATTCGGCCCGCGACCATAGGTAAACACGTCGCCGGACAACCTCAGCAGCAGCGTGCCATCACCATTGTCTACGAGATTGCGCGAACCCTGGACGAGTGAGATCGCCACCGGCGTGGAACCGTCTGCGCCCATTGCCGAGGCATCGCCATTCAAGGCCGAAAGGCTCACCTCCGATGACTGCAGCTTGTTGTAAGCACCAGTGTAATTGCGCGTGGTGGTGCCACCGCCCGATTTGGCCGTTATCATTACGGCAGGATCAACCGAGTACGAGAGCCCAGTGCCGGCGTAACTGAAGCCGGTACAGCTGTTTGCAAGCCTACCGGGCTCCACGACCGCGACGTCGAAATGATCCGGCGTGAACCGCCCTATCCAGGCCGTCGCACCCGGATTGGCAAAATCACAGCCGATGCGGCCGCTACCGTCGGGCAAATTGGCAGTACTGCCGGAGACACAGCCAGTGGGCTGATCCACACTGGTGAACCCTGTGTCACGGATTGCATTGGGCAGAAAACGAAAGTTTCCGACCTCGCTGTAGCTAAAACCGGTGCCGGTCGCAATGCCGCTCGATGGATCGGCGCTGTTGAAGCCACCGCCCAGGTTACCGAGGGCAACGGCACCGGCATGGGCCTCCAGCGCAGCGGTGACGATCGATGGCGTGCCATCATAACCGGGCCCGGCCGAAACGGAGAGGCTGAAGCTCGTATCGACTGTCAGCATCGGACTTCCAGATGAACCGGCATTGTTCAATAGTGGCGGCTGCAAGGAAAATGCAGTCGGACGGATCGAAAAACTGTCGCTCGAACATCCAACCACTGGCTGAGTATCGTTTGCATCGGTAACCCGGCAGGCAACCGACCGGTAGGCCCGGCTCACGCTGAAGGGTGCACCCTGACGACGCCCGCCATGTGTTGCCTCAAATGATACGGGTGCTGAGACAGCTGGATTCAACGCCGGCAAAGTGGCGCAGGCCCCTGTACCAGAGCTGTCCACCAGTTCGACGGTTACAACCCGGTCTGCACCCTGCGCATATTGGGTTTCAACCGCGTCGGCAATACTGTCACCGTCGCTGTCACGCAGCGCCGCAATATCAAAGGTAAACACAGAGCCCACAGATCTGGTGTGCAAGCGTCCCGTCAGGGCATCGGCACCTGGCTCGACGCAGTTGAACGAGTACGCGGCCTGCACGGGATTCACCACTGGACCACATTGATGTGTCTGACCCATGAGGACTGCCAACTCCCCACCGCTGAGCGCGCGTTGAAACACCGTCATCTCGTCAATGGCACCGTCGAAACGCCAATTGGCTCTGCCCTCCGAGGTGCCGTCTGCCTCGCCCCCCACGGTGGTGGGACCGTTGTCAAAACCCCAGGCCCCCGTGTAGCTGTCCTGGGCTACAGGCGTCAAACCGCCGTCAACGTAAATCCTGCGTGTCTTGCTGGCCGCATCATGAACCACCGCGACGAAGTGCCATGACTGGCGCGTTATGACCGGCGGGCTGTCCAGGGAGACGGGGCGCACCCGACGCGAGAAAAACCTCAGGCGGCCGGGTCCACCATCGCCAAGACTGAACGCAAACCCGCCGGAATTACTCCGATCATCCGCGAAGATACGTTGATCATTGCCCAAGGTATCGGCTTTTATCCAGGCCGCAATCGTGAAACTGCCAGTGAGATTGGGCGCTGTGGGAAAGCTGAGGTAATCGTCCAGGCCGTCAAACTCCCCGTAGCGACACGAGCCGCTCGATCCCGAAACAACAGGAGAGTCGCCAGCAGTATCGGCACCATTCATGCTGAGGCCATGAATCCCGCTGCCCGAACTGTCCTGAACCTCCCCCCAGGTCTGTTCATCCATATGCCACAGCGCCATGGCACCGCATGCAGTTGCGGTTCCGAGACCAACTTCAGCGGCACCGATATAGCTGTCGCCATGATTGTCTGAAGTGTGCAGACGGAAAAGCCTTGCCGTTACAGAGGGAAAGTCCCAACTCTGTTCTGTTGCAGCCTGATCGGCCGTGAACAGGTAAGAGGGCCCGACAGGATCACCCAGCAATTCCAATTCTCGCGCACCGATATAGCTCGTCCCATACCCGTTCAATGTGCGTAGCCTGGCGGCGACAACATTGTTCACACGATCCTCGGCATCAAGCACGAACACCTGCCGGGCCGATGTACTGGCGGCCTCAAAGCTGTGGGAAACAGAAACCGACGGGCCAAGCAGACGCAACTCACGCATGCCGATGTAGGAATCACCATAGTTGCTGATGGTCTGCAGTCGCACTGCGATAACGCCGCTGGGTCGATCAGCCGGGTCAATCGAGAATACCTGCTGTGAAGCGCCCTGCTGCGCCACGAAGGTCTGACTTTTGGTAATACTGTCACCCAATAGCTTGAATTCGCGCACGCCGGTATAGCTGCTGCCGTAATTGTTGATCGATCGCAGCCGGACCGCCGTAACCTGCGTGGGTTGACCTGCCGGATCGAGCAAAATCACCTGCTCGGCCGCGCCCTGCGCCGCGGTAAACGTATGACTGGGACCGACAGCACTACCCAGCAACTCCAATTCGCGGATTCCGGTATAGGTGTCGCCGTGGTTCCCGAGCGTGCGCAAGCGGAATCCGGTGACGCCGGTCTGAGGCGACACTGACCAGGCCTGTGGCGCACTGTCATGGCTCGCGTTGAATACGCTGCCACCACCGGGGGCTGTCACCGCCCGCCAGGCCCCACCGCCGATCCGCACGTCAACTTCAAAAGTGGCCACAGAACGGGGACCGCCGTAGTTGTGCATGCGCAGCGTCGAGAAATTAATCACATCTCCAGCAACACCATCCATGTCGGTATCGAAGGAAAACTCCAGGGTGTTGGTCTGAGCGTTGCTCAGCCATAAGGACAGCGGGCTCCCGTCGTGAATATTCCCCGCAGCATAACTGCTCGCGTTGAGTTGCGAGCTGGCGCCGCCCAAGACGCCACTCTCATGCTTCGATAGAAAATTGAAACCGGGTTCACCGGCTGCCGTACCGGGTACTTCCAGCCTGGTCCAATCCGGTGCCAGCGCTGTCTTGACCTCCACCTGAAAGTCTTTCATCGACCGATCGCTACCGTAGTTTTCAAGCGCTATCTTTTGCAGCGTGAAGCGGTCGCCTGCACCAGCTGAGGAACCGTCACCATCGGGATCAAACTGGAATTCCAGTTCATTGTTGGCCTGGTTGCTCAACCAGATCGACTGGCTGGCACCATCATGGATATTGGCGGCGGCCCAGCTGCTGCTGTTGAGTTCACGGTCTATGGCGGTCAATGAGGAACCATGATGCGAAAGCATGAAATTGAAATCAGCTGCGCCGACACCGCTTCCCGGTGCTGGAACTGCAACCCAGTTCGGATTGACCGCCGTCTTCACAAACACCTGAAACTCACGCACGGAACGTTCGCTGCCGTAGTTCTCCAGGGCGATCTTCTCGAGCGTAAAATGGTCTCCTGAATCACCACCAAGGCCAGAGACGCCGTCACCATCCGGGTCGAATGAAAAATCGAGATGGTTGTTCATCTGATTGCTGAGCCAGATACTCTGACTCGCATCATCGTGAATGTTTGCGGCAGCCCAGGAACTTCCGTTGAGCTCCCGGTTTATGGCGTCCAGCGCTCCGCCCTCGTGTTTCAGCGCGAAGTTGAAATCCGGTTCGCCCACATCACTTCCCGGCACCTGGAGCTTTCGCCAGTTTGTACCATCCTGGCTGACCTCGACCTGGAACCGCTTTATCGAGTAACTGCCACCGTAGTTGTGCAAGGCAATCTGACTGACATGGATGCTATCGCCGACATTTCCATCCCAATCGGTATCGAATGCGAAATCAAGACTGTTGTTGGCCTTATTGCTGAGCCAGAAATCGCCGGTGCTGCCGTTGTTGATATGAGCAGCCGCCCAGTTGGAGCTGTTGAGCTCTTTATCGATTGCGCCGAGCCGCCCCCCCTGACCCCAATGCAGGTGATTGACCGGACCGGTGGGATTGGTCTCGGTAGCGATACGGGTCCAGCCGGCAGCACCTTTATCCGTCGCAAGCGAGTTATCCATGCTGTGCAACAGCATGAACTCCCTTATAGACCTGCTGCCACCGTAATTCTCGAGGTGGAAGCGACTGAAGCAGCGTTCCGTGTTGCTGCCGTCGAAAGAAAACACGATATCGTTGTCGCGCCGGTTCGACAGCCAGCGCGTAGCCGCCACATCGTCCAAAAGATTTTCTGCCGCCCAGGAACTGCCGTTGAGTTGCTTGTCGATCAATGTTACGGAAGCCGAAGAAGAGGACCCAAGGAGGTCGTCGGCGAATGAGGAACACACAGCCAGCATCGACCAAAACACCGTTGCGAACCGCAGCAGACTCACCGGCGTGGCGTCCCGGTTGGCGATTGTTCACCACCGATCACGGATGGATCAGGACGGCCCCAGGGGACCGGCAATACCCACTCCATCTTTTGATCCCTCATGAATTCGCTACCAAACTGGTCAGATGCCCTGTTTCTCGTTCAAATCGCGAGAATCTTTAGATTCCGGGCCGGATAGGCGTTGAGTTCCGGCACCCCATCCGGGGTCCGACCCTCAGGGCGAATCGGTCCCACGGCTGGGGTAGTTATTCCATCACCGTAGCGCGCAGCGATCGGCTGACATAGCCGGTCTCTCCGAAACTGCCCTGACTCGCCCCGACACTGATGTCGTACAGAGAGTAGGTGGATCCAGCCTCTGTCACTGCACTGCGCGAACAGGCATCCAGGGTGATCGTGAAACCGTCCGTCTGAAAGCTTGTCGGCACGGACGGACAGTTTCCGGGGTTCGATCGTATTTCGGCGGTCACCCACTCCAGTCCGCTGACTGCCATGTAAAGTGCGCGTGCAGACTGCGAAGCCATCGCACTGGAAAGATGTTGTACCGTCGCCAGGTTCACCATGTAGGCGGCCAGACTCGAAACCACCAGCAACAGGAAAAGCGTCGTTACCAGTGAAAAACCTCGCTGGCGCCTCAACGGTCGTCCGAACAACCGACACGCGTCGCGTCCAACATGTCCCCTGCTTATCTTTCCTTCGAAGTTCATGCAGGGTTTCATGGCATATTGGAGACGTGGATCTGTTTCAGCAGGGTCACGCCCTCCCCCGCCTCGGCCACCCTGATCCGAATCGTCAAAGAACCATTACGGCTAGGCGTCCCCGCCGAGTAGCTGAACGAACATGCCTCAATCTGATCAGCCAACAGTGCATGCTCAGCCGGATTGCTCAGACTGATCAGCTCAGCGTGTTCATCTGCTGCAGAGTGGGGATGGGTAAGGCTATACCCCTGATAGCGACGGAGCGTGCCAGTGCCTGCATCGCACAGAAACGTCACCGGTGAATCGACAATGAAGAAACGTTGTTGCGGGGACGCAGCGGGAAAAGCCGAGGCACCGCTGGAAAAGTACCCAGGATCAAACGACGCCGATACGCCGCTGACGGCGCTCAGCGTGGCAAGATTGTCCGGCCTCCAGCCCGATCCGATGTGATCACGATTCCAGGCATCGGTCCCGGCAAGCCCCGTGTTGTAGATTGCGACACAGGCAGCGGCCCCGTCTACGCATGCCGATGGTGAGTTGGCAGTGGCAAGCGTTGAGAAATCGTTGAACGGCCCGACTATATCGAAGCTGGAATCCGCTTCTCCGGATACGAAACTCAACTCATTTCCGACCGGTGAAGCACGATACCGGCCGCCTGTCGCTACGTGCAGGAATTCGACGCAACTCCCTCCACAGCCGACCCGAAAACTGTTCGGCAAAGCGCGTTGAACATCCCAGCCTATACGATTCACTGCAATCTGTGCGATATCTACGAGTCTCGCCCGACGGCTCTGATCGACATAGGAATCGATAGGTGCCGTCATGAACTGCATCACCACGGTCGCCAGAAGGCCACTGAGTATGATGACGACCACCAACTCGACCAGGGTGAAGCCGCGCGCGTGCGAATAGTCAGCGCATCGGGGCATGGTCGATCTCCGTTTCGGTCATACAGGCGATTCGCTTGGCGAGGTGCATGGTGGTTCAGTTCAGCCGGTAGGCCACAAGCGGTAACGTGAAGTTGGCGTCGCCATCGTAGGTAACGTTGACACGGATCCGCCTTGCAGGCTTCCCGTTCAGGGTCGAGGGAGCCACCTGAATCGATATGTTGTAACCCTCCAGCCCGACGATACTGTTGCCTGCCTGATCGACAGCGCCGGCAAAATTGGACAGGCCATGGTAGTCGGTCACGTCATCATAGGTGGCCCGGCTTTCTCCGGCCTCCACGGCACCAGTGTCGGCACCCTCAGGATCCAGCAGCGGCTGCGCCATGATTTCCTCCATGTAGGCCTCGGCGATCGCAATCGCCTGCGTCCGGATCATCGGACTGGCGCTATTCGACGTGGTCTGAAAGATCACCATCATCGTGCCGGTCACGGTGATCGAGATGATCACCACGGAGATCACCAACTCTATCAATGAGGTTCCGCTCTGATACTTCATCAGCCGGCCCACACATAGCCGGTCGTATGTTCGACCGTAACCGTGCGCCCGCCGACCGAGACAGTCTCTGGGTTGTTGTACAGAATGCCTGAGGCATGATCGTGCGGCCTACCCTGTGCATCGAAGTAAAGGTCGAGCGTACCGATTGCGACACCATTGGGCGCACTGCCCTGCCAGTTGCCGGCACCCGGGCGGGTGACGAATCTCGAGAACTGGCCCGATTTGCAGCTGTTGGCCCGCTGATACACTGCATACCCGGTGGTACTGATCGACACCCGCGTGTCGCAACGGCTGGACAATGCCAATCTGTGCGCGTAACGCACCGCACCCAGCAGTTCGTCTGCGTAGCCCATCTCTTCGAAGCTGCTGACCTGAAAGAATCGTGGCATTGCGTTGGCTGCAACAATGCCAAGCACCACCAAGACCACAACCAGTTCGACGACGGTATATCCGGTTTGCGCTCCCGCCGCAGAAAAAACGCGGCCCTGCGGCCGCGTTTCGAAATTCAGGCTGGACGTATCCATGGGGCCTTGCCCGATCAAACTCAGGGGTTGTTTACGCCAATCGCCCCGTTAGTCGAGTTGTACGTGATTCTGCGGTTGTTGGCGGTATCACCCTGATAGGTATAGGTGCAGACACCGCCCCCTTCAGTCGCCCGGTAATCCGAACCGGTACCAGTCGCAACCGTAGGTGGGTTTTGCATGACGCCATTCCATATATCGACACAGTGCGCGGCGGTGGTGACCGTATTGTTGCCCCCAGTGCCGGTAGGCCAGCCATTGGCATGGGAATCCACCGTGTTGTCTCCAAAACCGACAACGTTGTCGCTTGCAGCGGTCAAACCGTTGGCCACCCACTGTGCGCGGAACATGGCGACGCCGGACCCGAAACCACCTGATGCGCCATCAACGGCGGCCTGATGTGCCTGGGTCTGCACATTCATGAACCTGGGAAGCGCGGTCGCCGCCAGGATGCCGAGAATAATGATCACCACCACCAGTTCGACGAGGGTGAAGCCAGCCTGTTTTTTCATCTCGAGATTCCTCAATCACTTTCTTCGTGCCGATCCGGCCAATTCCCTTTTGGGAAGATCGGTCTGTTCAGCTGACTTAGCGACGTTGGAATCCGGATCTTTAGCTCAGGCTACCCAGTTATCAATTGTTTGGGAAAGACGTTCGCCCATGCGCGATATCAGTCGGGAAGCCACTCGACGATCCAACCCGATGCGTTGTTGGAAGCGGCAAAGGGTTCGCAGACACAGCAGTTCGCGATCGCCGCAGGTTCCCCGTCGATGATGAGTACCGGAACAATGTCTCGCTGCCAGGGGGGGATGCCATATTCCTGGGCGATCTTTTTGAAACTGCGGGTCCCTCTGCGCCCCGCCGGACGACACCTCAATCCGACATGGCGGTATGCAATCTGCACCTTGCCCTTATCCCAGACGCGTCGGTCGACGCCCCCCGGCAGCAGCGACCTCCGAACCCGACCCAAGCCCGGGCCGAGCCGCATCTCTTCACCTGACCAATCGACGGCAGGCGTTTCAAGCAGTTCAGGCTGCCCCCGCAACAACCACACCTGGCCACGGTATCGTCGCATCTCGAAACCGTGCCAGCTGATTTTCACCATCGCGTCGGAACGCGCATTACACAGCTGATCGTATGCGTCATCCAGACGCCGCAGTGAAAGTGGCGGCGCCGTTCTTTCGCGCAGCCAATAGCGTAAAACATTGCGCGCACGCACCACAGGTAGTTCCTTGAGCACGCTGATCAGGATCCGATC
>CAZCDY010000020.1:7311-23538 GCA_964497145.1 uncultured Gammaproteobacteria bacterium | reverse complement strand
ATCATCCGACTGTGCCAGATGGAGATCGTCTGCCGCCTGACACCTGATTGCATCCGCAGCATCGGCGCAATGGGCGGCACTCCTTGCGATGCTCTCTGCCGCGCTTGGCCAGCGTGCAAGAAGACCGGGCAATACCCGGTGCCGCAGATAGTTGCGGTCCGCAATGCTATCCGCGTTACTGGGATCCTCTATCCAATGCAGCTTATTGGCCACAGCCCAGGCCCGAATCGCCCGACGCTGCATTTCGAGCAAGGGACGCGCATGCCATCCCTGATTCCACTCGCGGACGGCCGGCATGGCGGCCAGCCCCTCGACGCCGGCGCCCCGTAGCAGCTGCAACAACAGGGTCTCGGCCTGGTCATCAAGATGATGCGCCGTGAGCAGCATGCCGCCGGGAGCCAGTATCTCGGCAATACCCGAGTAACGGGCGGCACGCGCGGCCGCCTCGGGACTTTCACCCGGCCCTGCAGTGGCATCGACCACCAGGGAGCACAGTTCAATTCCCAGGCGTTCACATTCGTTGCGACAATGGTCGGCCCAGCCGGCCGAGCCGGATTGCAGGGCGTGGTCGACGTGTACCGCCGACAGGGGCGCATTCAGCCTGCTGCGCAGCGACGCAAGTACGTTCAACAGTACGGAGGAGTCGAGTCCGCCACTGAAGCCGACCCAGTAATGCTCGGGTTGCGGAAAGCGGTGGTTGAGTTGCTCGAGCAGCGAATCGGGCTCGAGCAGTGCGGACCGGGATTTAGTCTGAGACGACACCGAAAGACATCAAACGCTCGTAACGGGCCTCGAGCAGACGCTCGTGCGGCACATCGCGAATGTCATTGATCGCTTTTACCAGAGCGCTTTTCAGATTGCGCGCCGCGGCGTCGGGGTCGCGATGGCCGCCGCCTAGCGGCTCGGGCACTATCTCGTCAACCAGCCCCTGGTCCTTGAGATGGGTCGAGGTAATCGCCATGGCCTCGGCGGCCAGCGGTGCCTTTTCGGCGTCCTTCCACAGGATCGAGGCGCAGCCCTCGGGCGATATCACGGAATAGGTGCTGTACTGCATCATCAGGAGCCGATCCGCAACGCCGATCGCCAGGGCTCCGCCGGAGCCGCCCTCGCCGATCACCGTCGCTATGATGGGGGTTCGCAGCCCCGACATCTCGAACAGATTGCGCGCGATTGCCTCACTCTGGCCGCGCTCCTCGGCGCCGACGCCAGGGTAGGCGCCCGGGGTATCGATAAAGGTAATTACCGGCAGGCCGAAGCGCTCGGCCATCTTCATCAGACGCAGGGCCTTACGATAACCCTCCGGTCGTGGCATGCCGAAATTACGGCTGATCTTCTCCTTGGTATCCCTACCCTTCTGATGACCGATCAGCATGATCGGGAGGCCTTCGATGCGGCCCAACCCAGCCACAATGGCGCGATCATCGGCATACGCTCGATCTCCATGCAGCTCCTCGAAATCGTCCACCACGCGGGAGATGTAATCGAGCGTATACGGCCTCAGCGGATGGCGTGCCAGCTGCGAGATCTGCCACGGTGTCAGGTTGGAGAAAATTGACTCGGTCAGCGAGCGGCTCTTACCTTCCAGACGCTCGATCTCTTCCTGGATATTGATCTCGTTGTCATTACCAACGAGCCGCAGTTCTTCAATCTTTGCCTGCAGTTCGGCGATTGGCTGCTCGAATTCGAGAAAATCAAGATTCATGGTTGTTATTCGGTCAAGGCACGCTCTGTGGTGCTTAATCATAACCCATCGGGCCGACTCGCAGTGTCACCCGGCTGGCCCGTTTAACGAGACAGCCTAGCCGGACCGCGCATAGCCGGCCGTACGGCCGGAAGCCACCGCCGCCGGCGGTGGCCGAAAACGGACGCTGACGGCCTCCGCGCCCAACAGTCGCTGCGCCTGTCGCAGGAAGCCGTCGGTTGGTTTTATGCGCCAGCCAACACCCAGGCGCAACGCCACCTCTGCGTCGAGCCGACGGTAGCGCAATCGTACCTCGCAGTCACCGCCGCTTGCGGGCTCGAGCAGGGATTTCAACTTGGCGACCGCCTCGACGGGAGACACCCCAAGCTGCCGCAACCAGGTTTCACTCAACTGCATCTCAACACAGGCCGCCCGCGCCAGACGTATATCTTCCAGGCCGCTGACACAGTCAGCGCGAATACTCAGACCACCGCGGTACTCGTCATGCACCAGGGTGCCTTCCACAATCAGCACACGGTCATTCGCAATCTCGTCGCGGTAACGCTCGTAGGTCTCGCTGAAAAGCGCCGCCTCGATGCGCCCGGTCTTGTCGTCCAGCAATACCGAGGCCATGGTGCCACGCTGGGTATTGCGGCGATTGACCGCCACCACCATACCGGCGACGGTCACCTTTTTCCCGCCACCCCGGCGGCCCCGGGTCTGGCGCACGTCGTCCAGGCTCAGACGCACAATCCTGCTGCTGATCAGTGCTTTGAGGTCGGGCTCATAGAAATCGATCGGATGGCCGGTCAAAAACAGGCCCAAGGTCTCTTTTTCACCGGCCAGACGTTGCTCGTCCTCCCACTCGGCGATTTCGTCCGGCACCACCCCGGCCACCGGCGCGGCGGGTTCGGGCTCGGACATGCCGAACAGATCGTCCTGCCCTGCGGCCTGCATCGCCGATTGCTGCTCGGCCATCTTCAGCGCCAGCGGCAGCTGGATCATCAGGGTAGCGCGGTTGGACCCCAGGTGATCGAGCGCCCCCGCGCGGATCAGGGACTCGAGTACCCGCCGATTGGCCTTCTTCAGATCGATTCGGCGGCAGAATTCAAACAGATCGCGGAAAGGCCCGTCGCGCTCCCGCGATTCGACGATCCCCTCTATCGCACCCTCACCCACGCCCTTGATCGCACCGAGCCCGTAGACGACTTTGTCATCACCGTCGATGGTAAACATATAACTGGAGCGGTTCACATCCGGTGGCTCGACCTTGAGTTTCATCGCCCGGCACTCCTCGATGAAGGTCACCACCTTGTCGGTATTATCCATGTCGGAGGACAACACTGCCGCCATGAAGGCCGCCGGGTAGTGCGTCTTCATCCACAAGGTCTGGTAAGAGACCAGGGCATAGGCAGCCGAATGCGACTTGTTGAAGCCGTAACCGGCAAACTTTTCCATCAGGTCGAATATATAGGTTGCGGTGTCCTCTTCGACCCCGCGTGCCACCGCACCCTGGCGGAAGATCTCGCCCTGCTTGGCCATCTCCTCGGGCTTTTTCTTGCCCATGGCACGTCGCAGCAGGTCCGCGCCACCCAGGGTATAGCTCGCCAGCACCTGGGCGATCTGCATGACCTGTTCCTGATACAGAATGACGCCATAGGTCGAAGCCAGGATGGGCTCAAGATCCGGGTGTGGATAGACCACCTCCTGGATGCCATGCTTGCGCGCGATGAAGTCATCCACCATGCCGGACTGCAGGGGCCCGGGACGGAACAGCGCTACCAGGGCGGTTATGTCATCGAAGCAGTCCGGCTGCAGCTTGCTGATCAGCTGCTTCATGCCGGCCGATTCCAGCTGAAACACCGCCGTCGTCTCGGCACTCTTCAGCAGCTCGAATGCAGCCGGATCGTCGACCGGTATGTCCACGATATCGATCGGCTCCAGATCCTGTCCGGCGCGCTCTGCGTTGACCGTCTTCAGCGCCCAATCGATGATGGTCAGGGTGCGCAGGCCGAGGAAGTCGAACTTGACCAGCCCGGCCGCCTCGACATCGTCCTTGTCGTACTGGGTGACCAGATTGCTACCATCGGGTTCGCAGTACAGCGGGCTGAAATCGGTCAGTTTGCCCGGTGCTATCACCACACCGCCGGCATGTTTGCCGGCGTTGCGTGCCAGACCTTCCAGGCGTTTGGCCATATCGATCAGCTGGGTGACCTCTTCGTCCTGTTCGTAGGCCTGTTTGAGATCCTCGCTCTCGACCAGGGCCTTATCCAGGGTCATCCCGATCTCGAACGGCACCATCTTGGCCACCCTGTCGGTGAATCCGTAGGCATGACCCAGCACACGTCCGACGTCGCGCACCACCGCCTTGGCGGCCATGGAACCGTAGGTAATGATCTGCGATACCGAATCACGGCCATAGCGGCGCGCCACGTAATCGATGACCAAATCACGCCTGTCCATGCAGAAATCGACGTCGAAGTCCGGCATCGACACGCGCTCGGGATTGAGAAAACGCTCGAACAGCAAATCGTGTTCGAGCGGGTCCAGGTCGGTGATCTTGAGCGCATAGGCAACCAGCGAACCGGCACCTGAACCACGTCCGGGACCTACGGGCACGTCGTTGTCTTTCGCCCACTGGATGAAGTCGGCAACGATCAGGAAGTAACCGGGAAAGCCCATCTTGGTGATGACATCGAGTTCGATCTGCAGGCGCTCGTCATAGGGCTTGCGTCGTTCCGCGAAATCGTCCGCCGCCGGATCGAGAATCCGCTGCAGACGCCATTCAAGGCCCCTGCGCGACTCGGCACCGAAGAACTCGTCCATGGTCATCCCGTCCGGGATCGGAAAATCAGGCAGGAAATTCTTGCCCAGGGTGACCTCCAGACTGCAGCGCCTGGCAATCTCGACACTGTTTTCCAGTGCCTCCGGAAGGTCCGCGAACAGTTCGGCCATCTCGGCCGGCGATCTCAGGTACTGCTGTTCGGTGTAAATCTTGGCACGGCGAGGGTCGTCCAGGGTGCGGCCTTCGTGTATGCACACCCGGACCTCGTGGGCAGCGAACTCGTCGCTGTGCAGAAAGCAGGCACCGTTGGTCGCCACCACCGGCACTCCCCTCGCCGCAGCCAAGGCGACGCTGGCGTGCAGGCAGTCTTCTTCGTTCTCTCGTCCGGTGCGCACCAGCTGCAGGTAATAGCGGTCACCGAACAATGCCAGCCAGGCATCCAGGCGCTGCTCGGCCAGCGCCCTGTTGCCAGCGACCAGGGCGCGTCCGACGTCGCCCTCGCGCCCGCCCGAGAGTGTAATGAGACCCGCGGCGGTTTCAGGCGTGAACCAGCTGCGTTCCATCATCGCGCGGCCGAGGTGCTGACCCTCGCGGTAGGCTCGCGAGACCAGTTCGGTGAGATTGCGATAACCCTGCTTGTTCTGCACCAGCAATACCAGGCGGTCGGGTTTGTTGGCGTCCTCGGGGTTGCGCAGCCAGACGTCAACCCCGGCGATCGGCTTGACACCGGCGGCAATCGCCGCCTTGTAGAAGCGCACCAGGGCGAACATGTTGGACTGGTCGGTCAGCGCGACCGCCGGCATGTCCAACTCGGCCACCCGTTTTATCAGGGGTTTGATCCGTGCAACGCCGTCCACCAGTGAATATTCGGAATGCACATGCAGGTGGACGAATTCGGCTGCCATGGAGCGGATCGCTGTCACTCAGGAAGGGGAAGAAGGACAGAGAATACCGTGCGCGGCCAAGGTCCGCCAGCGCCCTTCCAAGACGCTCCCGAAGACGCGTCGGGGTCATGGAACCGATCATCCCAAGGTATCGGGCGGCCGCCAGTCCGGGCCATCCGAAGCCCGTGCCAGGGACAGGCTGCAGGGTCCGTATCAGCCGATGAGGCGCCGCACAGGCGCGAAGGATCGGCGGTGGATGGCTGATACACCCAGTACCTGCAGGGCCTCCAGATGCACCTTCGTGGGATATCCCTTGTGGCGTGCCAGGCCATAGCCCGGGTACTCGGCATCCAGCGCCACCATCTCACGGTCTCGTGCAACCTTGGCGATAATGGAGGCAGCGGAAATGCACGGCTCGCTGGCATCACCGCCGATGATCGCGCGCGCGGCGCAAGGAAGCTGCGGCAGCCTGTTGCCGTCCACCAAAGCACACTGTGGTGCAACGGGCAGAGCGGCGACCGCGCGCTGCATCGCCAGCAGACTTGCCTGCAATATGTTGATTTCATCGATCTCGGCCACCTCGGCGCGCCCGATCGACCAGGCCAGCGCGCTGCCGCATATCTCCCCGAACAGGGTCTCGCGTCGCCGCTCCGACAACTTCTTGGAGTCGGCAAGGCCGTCAATGGGACGTGCCGGATCGAGAATCACGGCCGCCGCAACCACCGGTCCGGCCAGCGGCCCACGACCCACTTCATCCACACCGCAGACAAAGACCTCAGACAAGACCACGCTCTCTGAGCAGATCGACAACCGCCGTCGCCGCCTCGCGATTGGTATCGGTGCGCAACTGTTGGTGAATCTCCGTATAGCGCCGGGCAATCCTATCTCTCAAGTCCGCATCCTGGAAAAACTCCAGCAATGGGGGCAGCAGTTTTGAGGCCCGGCACTCATCCTGAATCAACTCTGGCGCCAGGCGCTCGTCTGCGAGGAGATTGGCCATGGCAACGTGCTTGACCTTGACCAGTCCCAGCGTCCTCACTACGGCATAGGTGGCGGCGTTGGCCCTGTAGGCGACCACCATCGGACGCTTGCTCAGGAGGCCCTCGAGAGTGGCTGTGCCGGATGCAACCAGGGCCACATCGGCGGCCGCCAGGGCGACACGCGACTGATTCAGGGTGACTACGGGATCGAGTCCTGACGCGCTCTCAAGCAGCTGCTGCTCGAACATCGTCCGGGTTTTTTCATTGACCAGGGGTACCACGACCTGCAGACCGGGCAGCTGTTGCTTCAGCGCCACCGCGGTTTCGATGAACGGGCCCGCAATCCGGCTGACCTCACTGCCGCGACTACCAGGAAGCAATCCCAGTACCGGCGCATTGGGATCCAATCCCAAGGCATCCCGAGCTCCGACACGATCCGGCTCCATAGGCATATCAAACGCGAGCGGATGGCCGACGTAGCGTGCCCGGATCTGATGCTGCTGGAGAAATTCGGTCTCGAAAGGAAAGATGGTCAGCAGAAGGTCGACCGCGCGGCGGATCTTTTTTACCCGCCCCGACCGCCAGGCCCACACAGTTGGGCTCACATAGTGAACGGTCGGAACACCGGCCTCGCGCAGCCCGCACTCGAGAGTCAGATTGAAGTCGGGCGCATCGACCCCGATGAAGGCCATCGGTGGCGTATCACGCCAACGCGCGAGCAGCCGGGAGCGCAGGCGCAGCAGACGTGGCAGGTGCTGGAGGACCTCAAACAGGCCCATGACCGAGAGGCTGTCCATAGGTTCCCATTCGTCGATACCGCTCCTGCACATCAAAGGACCCGCGACGCCCTCGAACTGGACGGCAGGCAACTGCTCTCTCAGCGCATCCATCAGGCCCGCGGCAAGCAGGTCACCCGAAGGTTCGGCCGCGACTATTCCAATCCTTTGCGGCACCACGTCGAAACCTGTCAGCGCACGATACTGCGTTCGCTGGCGGCCAGAAACTCGGCCACCAGACCCAGCTCCTCATGCTCCGCTGCCGCCTCGGCAATCTGTTGGCGCGCGTCCGCCAACGGCAGACCGGAGGTATAAAGCGTCCTGTAGCCGCGCTTGATCACGGCAATCTGTTCAGCACTGAAATTACGCCGCCGCAGGCCCTCGCTGTTGATCCCTCTCGGTTTCGCCGGGCGACCGTCGACCATTACATAGGGGGGTACGTCCTTGCTGACCGCACTGCCCATCGCCGCAAAACAATGCGGCCCGATACGACAGAACTGGTGAATGATGCTGAACCCCCCGAGTATGGCCCAATCCCCCACATGCACATGCCCACCCAGCGAGGCGGCGTTGGCCATGATCGTATGATTGCCGATGCGGCAGTCATGCGCCACATGGGTATAGGCCATCAGCAGGTTGTCGTCTCCGATACGGGTCAACGACTCATCCTGAACGGTGCCACGGTGGATAGTGGTGAACTCTCGGATCGTGTTGCGATCACCGATCTCGAGACGGGTCTCCTCGCCGGCATATTTCTTGTCCTGTGGATCCTCACCGATCGAGGCGAACTGAAAGATGCGGTTATCGCTGCCGATCCGGCAGGGGCCGTGAATCACTACATGCGGACCGATCTCGGTGCCTTTGCCTACCTGCACGCCTGCGCCGATAACGGTGAAAGGCCCCACCGTCACATCTTCATCCAACTCCGCACCCGGATCGACAACCGCGCGTGGATCTATCATCCTTAGAGGTTCCGTGCGGTACACATGATCTCTGCAGAGGCCACCATCTTGCCGTCAACCTTGGCTTCGGCGGCAAACACCCAGATATCACGGCGATGCTTCAGGACCTCGACCTCCAGTCTGACCTGATCACCCGGCACTACCGGGCTTTTGAAACGCGCCTTGTCGACACCAACCAGATAGTAGATCGCCTCTTTCGGCACATCCGCACTCTCCATTGCCAGCAATCCCGTTGCCTGCGCCATAGCCTCGATGAGCAACACGCCCGGCATCACCGGCTTGCTCGGGAAGTGGCCGTGGAAAAAGGGCTCGTTTACCGTCACGTTCTTGATCGCTGCCAGACGCTTGCCCGGCTCGCATTCGACTACCCGGTCTACCAGCAGGAACGGGTAGCGGTGCGGCAGCAGGCTTTGAATTTTCTGAATGTCCATGGCGTCTAACACTATCTCCAGTATCTGTGATCTTAAACTTCAGGTGACACAGTGTAATGCCAGTGAAGGGACTTACCCGTGCGTCTCGTCATCTTCTGCGCAGTGCGGCCACTTCCTTCTCCAGCGCCCGGATCCGCCGCACCATATCATCCAGATGCCGCAAGCGCGCAAAGTTCTTCAGCCAGCCCGAATGCTCCATCGACGGAACGGCTCCCGTGTATACCCCGGGCTCCCTGATCGAACGCATCACCGACGACCCGCCGGACACTTGCACATGATCCGCCAACTCGACGTGCCCAGTGATCTCCGAACCGCCACCCAGGATGCAATAGGCACCTACCTTTGATGAACCGGCAATGGCCGCACACCCGGCCATGGCCGTATGTCTGCCAATTTGCACGTTGTGCGCCACGTGTACCTGGCTGTCGATCTTCACCCCGTCAGCAATCACGGTATCGCCGATGGCACCGCAGTCGATCGACGAACAGGAACCCACCTCGACATCGTCACCCAGAATCGCCCGGCCGACCTGCGGCACCTTGACCCAGACCCCTTCATCGTTGGCCAGACCGAATCCGTCTGCACCAATCACCACACCCGGATGTATGAGACAACGTTCGCCCAGCCGGGCGTCCTGACAAAGCGTGACCGACGCTACCAGGCGCGAACGAGCGCCAATAAAAACGTTGTCGAGCAGGACGCAGCCAGGTCCGACAAAGGCCTCTTCGCCGATGACCACGCCGGCACCAACGTAGCAATTGGCAGCAATCTGGGCCGTGGGAGCTACTCGTGCCGAGGCATCGACAACGGCGGAGTCATGCACCCCGGACACGGTCGGCGCATTCGGGTACAGCGCGACCATCACCCTGGCATGGGCAACGTAAGGATCGTCCGCAACCAGACAGTCCACCGGACATGACTCTGCATCCTCGGCGGCAAGAATAACGGCCGACGCCCTGGTTTTCGGCAGGAAGGACCGGTATTGCCGGTTGGCCAGAAACGTGATGGCACCCTCGCCCGCATCCTGCAGCCTGCCCACGTGCGTGATCATCCGCCCGGGATCACCACGCAGCTCGGCCCCGGCAATCTGGGACAGCTCTTGCAGGCTCAGACTCATCCCGACCTCTCGCTCAGTTTTTCGCGTTGTTGAACTCTCGCATGCGATCCAGAACCTTGTCAGTGATATTCGCGCGATCCGAGGCCCAGGTGACACCGCTTTCGAGAACGATATCGAGGTTTTCCGCTGTCGCCACCTCCGCTATCACTTCCGACAGGACCCGACGCAAGTGATCCATTTCCTCGTTGAGACGCAGTCGCCGATCACTCTCCAGTTCTTCCTTCGCATTCTCCAGACGCAAGGTACGTGAGCGGATATCGCGTTGCAGGCTTTTGGCCTCCGCTTCGCTCATTTCGGCCCGGTCACGTCGCAGTTTCTGCTCAAGCTGGTTTATCTGTTCCTGCTGTGCCGAGGTCTTGACCTCGCGCGAAAGGAACTCAGCCTTAATCCTTTCACGCACCTGGGCGACCTGGGGCGCCTCGGTTTGCAGCCTGACGACGTTGACAACCGCCACCGTGACATCGCCGGCCGACGAGATGACAGGCAGAACCGCGCAACCCAAAACAACCAACGTCAACCACCGCTTCATCATCACTGTACCCCAACTCATCAGAAGGTCTGGCCAAAGGAAAACTGGAACTGCTCCTTGTCTTCATCATCGTAGGTCTTCAACGGGAAAGCGTAACTCAGTGTCAACGCACCGACAGGAGAGAGCCAGGATGCACCTATGCCGGCCGAATACCGTAGTTCGTCGGGATCGAAAAGATCCGAATCCGTGGTATTCACCACACTGCCAAAATCAAAGAATGTCGCAAGACGGAGGGTACTGCTTTCTTTTACGAATGGGGGCGGAAACAGCAGCTCGAAGTTGCCCGCATACATCGCGTTACCACCGAGCGCATCACCATAAGAATCCCGCGGACCCAGCGAGCGGGCGGCATAGCCACGCACTGTGCCCGGGCCACCAGCGAAATAGTTTTCGAAAAACGGCAGCTCAGAGGTGTCGCCGTAGGCATCGCCATAGCCGATCTCGCCGTTGACCGAAAAGACCACATCGTTTACCAGCGGCCAATAGCGGCGGTGATCATACGAAAGCTTGAAATAGGTCAGATCGCTCCCAGGCACAGTCGCTTCACCAAAGAGCGACTGCACTGCCCCCGAGTTGGGAAAAATGGCACTGTCGCGCGAATCATGTCGCCAACTCAGGGTCACCTCGAAATCGAGGAAGCTGTTGCCTTCATTGTCTTCGAATTCCGCGACCTCCTCCGACGGAAAAGTCCCGGTCTTGAAGTCGATATGGTGTATGGCCGTGCCGAAATTGAAACGATTGAACTCGTTCAAGGGGATCCCGAAATTCACACCCGCGATGATGTCATCAGTCTGGTAGTTCGCCGAATCCAGGTCCGCAAAGTCGGTCGTGCGGTACATCAGGCTGAAACCCCGGCTGATGCCGTCGACCGTGTAGTACGGGTTGGTATAAGAGACCTCGTAGCGCTGATTGGCCTCGCTGGTCGTCATCGCCAGAGAAACCTTTTTTCCGGTCCCGACAAAATTGTCCTGGTTGATGGACGCATTGAGCACAATACCTTCCGACTGCGAAAAACCCACACCCGCCAGCAGCGAGCCCGAGGGTTTTTCGCTGACTGCCACATTGATGTCCACTTGATCAGCCGAACCGGGCACGGAAGGTGTTTCTACCGTTACGCTGTCAAAATAACCGGTGCGCTGGGCACGCTCGCGCGAGAGTTTCAGCTTTTCGCCCGAGAACCACGCAGATTCCATCTGCCGGAATTCTCGGCGTGCAACCTCATCGCGGGTTCGCGAGTTGCCGCTGATGTTGATGCGCCGCACATACACACGTTTACCCGGATCGACGAAGAAGGTGATCGCCACAGTTTTGTTGTCTTCGTCAATCTCCGGAATACTGTTGACGTTCGCGAACGCATGTCCGAGATCGGACAGCTTTGCGGAGATGCGGTCGCTGCTCTCGACGATCACTTTGCGTGCAAAGGGCTCGCCCCGCCGCATATGGATCAAGGGGAAAAAGGATTCGGGTTCGCCGACCAGCTCACCTGCCAGACGGATGTCACTGATAGTATGAACGGCCCCCTCGCTGATGTTGATCGTGACGTAGATATCCTGCTTGTCCGGGGTAATGGTGACCTGGGTCGATTCAATCTTGAAATTGATATAGCCACGGTCCAGGTAATAAGAGCGAAGGGTCTCCAGATCTCCCGAAAGCTTGGGCCGCGAGTACTGATTATCTTTGGTGAACCAGGATAGCCATCCACCTGTCGACAACTCGAATTCGTCGAGCAGGTCGTCTTCATCGAAGGTGGTATTGCCGACGATGTTGACACGCTTGATCAGCGCCGTCTTACCCTCAACCACATCGATATCGATGGCTACCCGGTTACGTTCCAGCGGGGTAACGGTCGAGGTCAGTTGGACAGCATATTTGCCCTGATTGAAATACTGGCGCTCGAGCTCCTGCTCGATGCGATCAAGCACGGAACGCTCGAAGGTACGGCCTTCTGCCAGGCCGATGTCCTTCAGCCCCTCTTTCAGGGCCTCGCTTTCGATGGATTTGTTGCCCGTGAAATTGATCTCGGCGATTGCGGGGCGTTCCTGGACAACCACGATCAGCACATCGCCGGACTTTTCCAGTCTTATATCCTTGAAAAAGCCGGTCTTGTACAGCTCACGAACAATGTCGCCTGTACGATCGAAATTGACCACGTCCCCGGGTTTCACCGGCAGGTAGTTGAACACGGTGCCTGCGGTAATGCGCTGCAAACCCTCCACCCGCACGTCGGACACGCGAAAGCTCTCGGCCATGGCCTGGCTGGCAACGCCCAGCAGCAAAACAACACACCAGAGTCTCACCCGCATATGCGCTCTCTCGTACAGACCTTTCCTGTTGCAGGGGGTCCGAATGCAAACCAGGCGGACCGCCGGAAGACCCGGGATTATAAGGTATTGCTGAGGCCACAGGTAGGCTTGGTGCTTTGCCTCTTATTCCAGAATTCGCAGGATATCGACATAGAACGCCAGGGTCATCAGACCCAGGAGCATCAACAGCCCGATCTTCTGCCCCTGCATCATCGCCGCCTCGGACAGCGGGCTGCCCTTGACCGCCTCGATGGCGAAATACAGCAGGTGCCCGCCATCCAGTACGGGCACCGGCAGAAGGTTGAGTACGCCCAGGCTGATGCTTACCACCGCCAGGAACTTCACGAAATAGACAAAGCCGATACTGGCGGTCTTACCCGCCGCATCGGCAATGGTGATAGGCCCGCTCAGGTTGTGAATCGACGCCTCACCGGTCAGCACCCGCCAGATTACCTTGAGCGTGAGGATTGAATATTCCCAGGTCTTTGCGACCGCCGCCGGCAAGGCCTCGCCCCAGCTCATCCGGTACTTGACCTGATAACGCTCAACCAACCCTGGGACCGGTTGGTTCGATGCCCCGATCCGCCCGATGACCTCGTCGTTTCGCGCATACGGCGCCGGGGTCAGCAGGATCTGCCGCGATTGCCCGTTACGATCGACCAGCAGATCGATGGCGATACCAGGGCGCGCCTGGACATATTTGACCCATTGCCCCCAGTCGCCCAGGGTCTGGCCGTCCGCCGAGAGAATCCGATCGCCCTCTCGCAGTCCGGCCAACTCGGCCGGCTCGCCGGCAAGGATCTGCCCGAACACCGGAGGAATATCGGGCCGCTCGGGCGCCATGCCAAGATGCGCCAGCAGGTCCCTGGTCTCCGCCAGGTCGCCGACGTCACGCGATGACATTAGCCGGACTTTTTCCATCCCGCCGGATTCGCGCACCGCAATGCGCAATTCGGACTCGCCGACCGAGGCAGTCGCGAGTTCCTGCAGAGCCAGTGACCAGGTCGGCGTAGGTCTTTCATTTACCGAGATTATCTCGTCGCCGACCAGCAAGCCGGCCACGGCGGCGGCCTTCCCTTCCTCGACCTCCCCGATCAGGGGCCGGATACCGGTTTCACCCAGCGTCAGCACAAGCCAGAAGGCGACGATGGCAAACAGGAAATTGAACAAGGGGCCTGCCACCACGACCGCAGACCGCACCCACAGCGACTGCCGATTGAACGCCCGATGCAATTCCGCCGGGGGCACGGGTCCCTCGTGCTCGTCGAGCATCTTTACGTAACCGCCGAGTGGAATCGCCGCGATCACAAATTCGGGCTCGTCAGGCGCCGACTGCCGCCGCCACAGCGGACGCCCGAAGCCGATGGAGAAGCGCAGGACCTTGACGCCCAGACGCCGCGCCACCCAGAAGTGGCCGAACTCGTGAACCGCGACCAGTATTCCGACCGCGACGACGAAAGCAAGAATTTTGAACAGGATGTCGTCCATGAGCCTATGAGACCAGCCTGAGGGTCTGTTGTTCCGCAAGATCGCGGGCGCGCAGGTCGGCAGCCAGCAACTGGTCCAAATCGTCCGCATCGCCGTGCCGATACTCGACCAGTGTACGCTCGACCACCTCGGCGATCCGGGTAAAGGCCAGCCGGCCCTCGAGAAAACGTGCCACCGCAACCTCGTTGGCAGCATTCAGCACCGCCGGTGCGGTACCACCAGCAGCGATCGCCTCGAACGCAAGCCTCAGACAGGGAAAACGCTGCATATCGGGTGGCTCGAAATCCAGGTGGGCGACCTCGAAAAGGTCCAGGGGGGCGACGCCGGAGTTGTGCCGATCGGGCCAGGCCAGTGCATGCGCTATGGGGGTGCGCATGTCCGGATTGCCCAACTGGGCCAGGACGCTGCCGTCGACATACTGCACCATCGAGTGAATGACGCTCTGTGGGTGCACCACGACCTGGATCTGGTCCGGTTGCGCATCGAACAACCAGCGAGCCTCGATCACCTCGAGCCCCTTGTTCATCATGGTTGCCGAATCGATCGAGATCTTGCGCCCCATGTCCCAATTCGGATGGGCACATGCCTGTTCCGGCGTGACATGCTTCAGTTCATCGAGCGCGCGGTGGCGAAAGGGTCCACCGGAAGCCGTAAGCAGGATGCGCTCAACGCCCACATGCCGCAGACCGTGCGCGAAATCCGCGGGCAGACACTGGAACACCGCATTGTGTTCGCTGTCGATCGGCAGAATCTGGGCCCCACTCGCCTTGGCGGCAGCCATGAACAAGGCGCCGGAGACCACCAGGGCCTCCTTGTTGGCCAGCAGGACACGTCGACCCAGGCCGACTGCCGCAAGGGTCGGCAGCACCCCCGCCGCGCCGACGATCGCGGCCATCAGGTCGCTTGCGTCGGGATGGGTTGCCACCGCCTCCAGCCCGGCCGCCCCGGCCATGACCTCGGTTGGGATACCCTCCGACTGCAACGCCTGCTCGAGCGCCTTGGCCCCGCCCGGGTCGGCCATGGCGGCCAGCTGTGGACGAAACTCCCGACACTGGGCCAGGATGCCCTGAACGTCTCTATTGGCACTCAGGGCCACCACCCGGTATTTGTCGGGATGACGGGCAAGCACATCGAGAGTGCTCACCCCGATCGAGCCCGTCGAACCGAGAATCGAGACGCCCTTCATGCCAGCAGCCCGATCAGGCCGGCCCCCAGGGCAAACACCGGTGCGGCCGAGAGCAGGCTGTCGATACGGTCGAGTACACCACCGTGTCCGGGCAACAGATTACCGCTGTCTTTCATTCCCGCCTCACGCTTAAGCCGGCTTTCCCAGAGGTCACCACCGATCGAAACCGCGGTCACCAGGGTGCTCAGACCGATCAGCGCAGGCCAGGGTGCATCACCGGCCACCGCCGCTGCCAGGAATATCCCACTGATCACCGCGCCGGCCGCCGCACCGCCGGCGCCAGCCCAGGTCTTGCCCGGACTGACGAAGGGTGCCAGCTTGCGTTTGCCAAAGGCCCTGCCGGCAAAATAGGCCCCGGAATCGGCCACCCAGATCAGGACGAACAGAAACAGGACCATTGCCGGACCGCGTGCCACAGAGGCGTGCAGCCCGGTAATCGACATCCAGGCCGTCACCAGAACCAGACCACCCAACAGCAGGATGACCGGGCGGCTGCCGTGCACCCGCGGCAGTTCACTGCGCCGGCTGACCAGCAAGAAGGTCATCGACACCCACCAGACCGCCATGATCCACTGCAGGTAAACCACCTGCTGAGGCGGCAGATAGTGCCAGGCGAACCACAGTACAGCCGCGAGTAAAGCGACATACCCCGCTTGGGCCGCCAGGCTGTGGAGATTGGCCAGCCGCGCCATCTCACGCCCACCCAGCAGCATGACGACCGCCAGCAACACGGCAAACACTTTGGTATCGAGGTATAGAATTCCCACAACCACCAGCGGGACCAGCGCCAACGCCGTGAGCAAACGCTGCCACAACATCACTCGGCCCCCTGGAGCTGGGCGCCTGTCCGGCCAAAGCGGCGCTGCCGGCCCGCAAACTCGGCAATCGCCTCGCGAAACGCCTCGGCACCAAAATCCGGCCACAGTACGGGGGTGAAATAAAGCTCTGTGTAGGCGCAATGCCATAGCAGGAAATTGCTGATCCGCTGGTCGCCGCCGGTGCGAATGAACAGATCCGGGTCCGGCAGATCATTCAGCGTGGTCGCATGAGCGAAGGCCTTCTCGTCGATTTCTTCCGGATCGATGTCGCCGCTGCGCACCGCAGC
>CAZCDY010000020.1:0-7236 GCA_964497145.1 uncultured Gammaproteobacteria bacterium | reverse complement strand
GTCTGCATACGCTTTACTTCGCGCTGCAGCGCACTCAGAAAAAGCTCCATCAGCAGACTGACTTCGGCCTTGGGGCGACGCCAGTTCTCGCTGCTGAAGGCGAACAGGGTCAGCACCTTCACCCCGTGCCGGATGCACTCCTCGATCGTGCTGCGGACACTGGCCACCCCGGCCTTGTGCCCGGCATGACGCGCCTGTCCGCGGGCCTCGGCCCAACGACCGTTGCCGTCCATGATGATCGCAACATGTTCGGGGACAGCCCCGGAAACCAGGGGAATCTCGCCAATCCGTGTATCCGCAGCCATGCAAGCCCCAGCGGCCTCAGATAGACATGAGATCTTTTTCTTTTGTCTCCAGCAGCTCGTCGATCTCCTTGACGTGCTGATCGGTCAACGTCTGAATGATCTCCTGGCCGCGATGCTCGTCGTCTTCGGAGATCAGTTTGTCCTTTACCAACGACTTGAGGTCGTGGTTGCAGTCACGGCGGATATTGCGCACGGCCACCCTGGCCTGCTCTGCCTCGTGACGCACGATCTTGGTCATATCGCGTCGGCGTTCCTCTGTCAGTTGCGGCATCGGCACGCGGATCACGGTGCCGGCACTGTTGGGATTCAGGCCCAGGTCGGATTCCATGATCGCTTTTTCGACAGCTTTGACCATCTGTTGCTCGTATGGCTGCACCGTAATGGTGCGCGCATCCTCGACACCGATATTGGCCACCTGCTTGAGCGGCACCTCAGAGCCGTAATAGGACACCGTGAGGTGATCCAGCAGGCTGGTGTGGGCGCGGCCGGTACGGACCTTGGCCAGGTGTTCGCCCAGTGCCTCTACGCTCTTGTGCATGCGGCTGGAAGCATCATTCTTGATGTCGTCGATCATGACTCGTCTCCACTTGTTACCAGGGTACCTACTGCCTCACCCCGGACGACGCGCTGTAACGCGCCTTCGACATTGATATTCATTACCCGCAGGGGCATACCCTGTTCCTTACACAACACAACGGCCGTGGCATCCATCACCGCCAGGCCATCGCGCAATACGCGATCGTAGCTCAGACTGGGGTAAAAATGTGCATCAGGATGCTGCATCGGATCCGCGGAATAGACTCCATCGACCTTGGTCGCCTTTATCATTACGTCGGCGCCGATCTCGATCGCGCGCAGGCTGGCCGCAGAATCGGTCGTGAAATAGGGGTTACCTGTACCGGCCGAGAGAATCACCACGCGACCCGCCTCGAGGTGACGTACCGCCTCGTTGCGACTGTAGTATTCGCACACCTGATCGATCCGAAACGCCGACATGGTGCGGGCATCGACGCCCTTTTTCTGCAGCGCATCCTGCATCGCCAAAGAGTTCATCACCGTCGCCAGCATGCCGATATGATCACCCGTCACCCGGTCGAATCCCCCCCCGGCAAGACCTGCACCACGAAAGATGTTGCCGCCCCCGATCACCAGGCCCACCTGGGTGCCGTTGGCCACCACCTCTGCTATTTCGCCGGCCACCCGCCCCATGACCAAAGGATCGATACCGAAATCACCCTTGCCCATCAGGGCTTCGCCACTGAGCTTCAGGAGGAGACGGCGCGGGGCGTTTTCATCTGGCATAAGCGGACTGATTCGACCTCTGAATCTGGATCTGTCGGCAAACGGCCCGCATCTGCGGGCCGTTTGTCATCTTACTCGCCGCGGGCTGCCGCAGCCTGGGCCATGACTTCGTCGCGGAAGTCCTCGACCTTTTTCTCGATACCCTCACCCACCTCAAAGCGGGTAAACGCATTGACCGTCGCACCATGGGCCTGCAACAGCTTACCCACTTTGGTATCGGGATCCTTGACAAACGGCTGACCAGCGAGCGTGATCTCGCCGAGATACTTGCGCATACGGCCCTCGATCATCTTTTCGATGATGTTATCCGGCTTGCCGCTTTCCCTGGCCTGCGCCTCGGTGATCTCCCGTTCCTTGGCCAGCAGGTCGGCCGGCACCTGGGCCTCGTCGACGCAGACCGGGCTGCTCGCGGCGATGTGCATGGCAAGATCCCGACCCAGGCTCTCATCACCACCGCTCACGTCCACCAGGACACCGATACGCACGCCATGGCTGTAGCTGGCGATCGCGCCCTGAGCCTCAATGCGTGTGAAACGACGGACGTTCATGTTTTCACCGATCTTCGATACCAGTGCCTGACGCGCCTCCTCAATGGTGGTGTCCTCACCCTCGTGCAGCGGCATTGCCATCAGTGCACCGACATCGGTGGCATCCCCGTGGAGCGCGCGCTCCGCGACCGCGTTGGCGAACGACTGGAAGTTCGCGTCCTTGGCCACAAAGTCGGTCTCACAGTTCACTTCCACCATCACGGCAAGTGCGCCGTCCTGAGCCATCACGATAACGCCGTCGGCAGCGGTACGACCGGCCTTCTTGGCCGCTTTGGCCTGACCGGACTTGCGCATGTTTTCGATCGCGATTTCGATGTCGCCGTTCGCTTCGGTCAGTGCTTTCTTGCACTCCATCATGCCAGCGCCGGTGCGCTCGCGCAGTTCCTTCACCATGGATGCAGTGATCGCCATGATTATTTCACCTCAAAATTTCCAGAATATCGCTTATAACGAACGGCCCCCGACCGGCAAACCGGCCAGGGGCACGTCGTCGAAACACGTTCGGCGGACGGCTTAGCCTGCGGCCGTATCTGCAGTCTCGCTGCGGCCGGCAGCTGCTGAAGTCGCCGCCGCAGCACGACCCTCAAGGATCGCCGCCGAGGCACCCTGCACGTAAAGCTGCACAGCACGGATCGCGTCGTCGTTGCCCGGGATGACGTAATCGATGTCGCCCGGGTCATTGTTCGTATCCACCACGCCGATCACCGGGATACCGAGTTTCTTGGCCTCGGCGATGGCGATCTTTTCATGGCCCGTATCGACCACGAACAGGGCGTGCGGCAGACCGCCCATATCCTTGATACCACCGAGGCTGCGATCCAGCTTCTCTTTCTCGCGGTGCAGGGTCAGCGCCTCTTTCTTGTTGAAGCGCGCAGCCATGGAGCCATCGGCCTCCATCGCTTCAAGTTCTTTCAGACGCTTGATCGACTGCTTGATGGTCTTGAAATTGGTCAGCATGCCACCCAGCCAACGGTGGTTGACATACGGCATATTGCAGCGTTCGGCCTCTTCACGGACCACATCGCGTGCGGAACGCTTGGTACCGACAAACATCAGTTTGCCGCCATTCGATGCCAGCTTGCCGACGAAGTTCATCGCGTCGTTGTAAAGCGGAAGCGTCTTCTCGAGGTTGACGATATGGATCTTGTTACGATGGCCAAAGATGTAAGGACTCATCTTCGGGTTCCAGTAACGGGTCTGGTGACCAAAATGCACGCCAGCCTCAAGCATCTGGCGCATGGAAACATTGCTCATGGATTGCTCCGTTGTTTAAGTTGGGTTGAGCCTCCACGTACCCTGACGACCGACCCTGCTTTCGCGGGGCACCCAGGCGCCGAGTTGCGGTACGTGTGTGTATTTGGGGCCGCCGATCACACCGTGGTCGGTAGCTCCCGATTTACCCTGTAAACAGGACGCCTATGCGGGCATTGCCGCCAAGCGGCGCGTTTTATACCATAAGCAGCTTCCGGCCTCAATCCAGATTTGACGCCAAGATCTTGATTTTTTAACCCAAATCCATACTTAAGGGGCGCGGATGGCCGTCATCATTAAAACGCCGGACGAAATCGAAAAGATGCGGGTGGCGGGTCGCCTGGCCGCCGAGGTCCTGGAAATGATCGGCGAATTCGTGCAACCCGGGGTGAGCACCGACGAACTGGACCGCATCTGCCACGATTACATCGTCAACGAGCAGCAGGCCGTCCCCGCCCCGCTGAACTATCGGGGCTTTCCCAAATCGATCTGCACCTCGGTCAATCACCAGGTCTGCCATGGCATCCCTGGGAACAAGATTCTGAAAAGCGGTGATATCGTCAATATCGACATCACCGTGATCAAGGACGGTTTTCACGGCGACACCAGCAAGATGTTCTTTGTCGGCAGGCCATCAATTCTCGGCCAACGCCTGGTCGATATCACGCAAAAGGCCATGTGGAAGGGTATCGAACTGGTCAGACCGGGGATACGTCTGGGCGATATCGGCCATGCCATCCAGAAATTTGTCGAGTCCAACGGCTATACCGTGGTGCAGGAATACTGCGGCCACGGCATCGGCCGTGGCTTCCACGAGGACCCCCAGGTCCTGCACTATGGGACCCCCAACACCGGGGTGACACTGCAGGCCGGCATGACCTTTACCATCGAGCCGATGGTAAACGCCGGCAAACGCAACGTGAAGCTGCTGCCCGACGGCTGGACCGTGGTCACCAAGGACCGCAAACCCTCCGCGCAATGGGAACATACCCTGCTGGTGACCGCCGACGGCTACGAGGTACTGACCCTGCGCAAGGAAGAACGCCAGGCCGCAACGGGCTAGCTTATCTGCGCCAGGCATAGTCAATACCCATAGGCGCATCGGCCTATCGGGACCGCGGATCGCCATGAATCACCGCGCACCGCGCTGACAGGACACCACATGACCGACACACTTCTGGAAAACCTCGATCGGCGTCTCGCGCTCGGCGAACCCGCCCTGTCTGTGTACAAACAGACGCTGCGGGAGGCAAAACAGCTGCTCGGAGAGCGCTTCGAACAGGGGATCAGCGCGAAACTGCTGGTCAGGGCCGCGGCAAGCTTCACCGACGCCATCATGCAGCGGGCGTGGTCGCGTTTCGTGCCTGAAGACACCGAGGCCAGCCTGGTCGCCGTCGGCGGCTATGGCCGCGGCGAACTTCATCCGGCATCGGACGTCGACGTGCTGATCCTGACCGCCGGCGATCCGCAGGCGCTGGCGGGGCATATCGAGCCCCTGGTCATGTTCCTGTGGGATATCGGTCTCGAGATCGGCCATAGCGTACGCAGCCTCGATCAATGCCTCGAAGAGGCCGCCGGCGACCTTACGGTAATCACCAATCTGATCGAATCACGCCTGCTGGCGGGAGATGGCCCGCTGTTCGACCGTCTGACCGAGGCCACCGGCCCCGAGCACATCTGGCCAAGCAAGCAGTACTTTTCCGCAAAACTCCAAGAGCAGGTCTCACGCCATGCAAAATTCGATGACAGCGGCAGCAATCTCGAACCCAATATCAAGGAAAGTCCCGGTGGGTTGCGTGATATCCAGACCATCGGCTGGGTGGCCAAGCGCCACTTCGGTGTCAGCACCATGCGGGCCCTGGTCGAGCGCGGCTTTCTCAACGACCACGAATACCAGCAGCTCAAGAGCGGCGAGGAGCATCTGTGGCGGGTGCGTTATGCCCTGCATCTGCTGACCAAGCGCCACGAGGACCGACTGCTGTTCGAGCACCAGCGTGCGCTGGCGAATCAGTTCGGCTACACCGACGCCAATACCAACCTGGCGGTAGAGCAGTTCATGCAGGACTATTACCGTCGGGTCGTCGAAATGCAGCGGCTCAACGAAATGCTGTTGCAGCTGTTCGAGGAGGCAATCCTGCTCAACAACCAGCTGGGTGAACCGACACCGATAAACCGCCGCTTTCAGGCCCGCAGCGGTTACCTGGAAGTCGTCAATTCAGGGATCTTTGCGCGCTACCCCCTGGCCATGCTGGAGCTGTTTCTGATTCTGCAGCAGAACCCGCAGCTACAAGGCGTGCGTGCCAGCACCATTCGTCTGATACGCGCCCACCGGCACCTGATCGACAACCGTTTCCGCAACGATATCCGGGCGCGGGCGCTGTTCATCGAGATATTTCGCGAACACCAGGGGCTCACCCATGCAACCCGGCGGATGCATCGCTACGGCATCCTTTCGCGCTACCTGCCGGCCTTCCACGCGGTGACCGGGCTTATGCAATTCGACCTCTTCCACGTCTACACGGTCGACGAACACATCCTTATGGTGATCCGCAACATGCGACGTTTCGCCCTCGAGAAACACAGCGGCGAGTGTCCGCGCTGCAACCGGGTCTATGCACAGTTGCCCAAGCCGGAACTGCTTTACCTGGCGGGGCTTTTCCATGACATCGCCAAGGGACGCGGCGGCGATCATTCGACCATCGGTGCAGAAGACGCACGCACATTCTGCCGCAAGCATGACCTGTCCAACTTCGATACCGAGCTGGTCGCCTGGCTGGTGGAGATGCACCTGGTCATGTCGCATATCGCCCAGCACAAGGACATCGATGATCCGCGTGTGGTTCAGGAATTCGCCCGGATGGTCGGCACCCCTACCCGGCTCGACTATCTCTACCTGCTGACCGTGGCCGACATGCGCGGCACCAATCCCGGGCTCTGGAACTCCTGGAAGGCCTCCTTGCTGGATCATCTGCACACCCGCACCAACGAGGCGCTCGCACGCGGACTCGATCAGCCACAACAACAGGACGAGGTGATCACGCAACGCCAGGCCGAGGCACGCATCCAGCTGCTCAAACAGGGTCGCGACAACGAGCAGCTGAACCTGCTGTGGATGACGCTGAGTACCGACTATTTCCTGCAGAACTCGGTCGATACCATCGTCTGGCACACCGGCCTGCTCTGGCCCCCAGGCCAACAGATCGACAGCATGCATGTCGAACTGCGCTATGACGCCACACATCGGTGCACCGATATCTTTGTCTACGGCCCGGACCGCGACGATCTCTTCGCCCATTCCACGGCGCTACTGGATCAACTCAGCCTCAACGTGTTGAGCGCGCGAATCCAGAGCACGGCGCAGGGCTTGAGCATCAACAGTTACCTGGTCCTGGAAGAGGATGGCTCACAGGTCGAGGGCCGGGAAAGGCTGGAGGGCATAAAGCATTTTCTGCAGGATGGCCTCAACATTGCCGAACCTCCGCAGGGCGCACTGCGCATGCCGCGCCAGCTGAAAAGCTTTCAGGTGAACTCCGAGGTCAGTTTCGAACAGGATGAAAACCGCATGTTCACCCTGCTGCACCTGAAGACCAGCGACCGGCCGGGCCTGTTGTCGAAAGTCGGCCAGGCCTTTGCCGGCAACAAACTGCGCCTGCACAACGCACGCATAGCGACCGCCGGCGCCGAGGCACAGGACACCTTCGCCATCACCGATCGCGAAGACCAGCCGATTACCGACTCGGACCGCCTGGCAGCGATCGCCGCATCGATCAAAGGCGTGCTGGACGACTGAGCACGGGCAGGCAGTCCATTTCATCGCCTATGCGTGGAGG
>CAZCDY010000019.1:16697-35648 GCA_964497145.1 uncultured Gammaproteobacteria bacterium | reverse complement strand
GGACGGCTTGCCCGCGTTTAAGGGTTGCCAGGCAGTCGGGTGTCGAACAGGGTTGCCATTTTGTGCCAGACCTCATCCGGTCGCGCCAGCACGTCTATTCTGACCTCTTCATAGGGATGCACGAATCCGAGTCGAAGCGACATCAGCAGAAGCCGGTGGATGTCGAAGCGGTCGCGGAAAAACCGGTTGTGCCTGCCGTTGCCGTGCGTGGTGTCACCGATCAGGTGATGCGAGATATGTTTGAAATGCTTGCGGATCTGCTGACGGCGACCGGTTTCGGGCACCACGCTCAGCAGTGAGTAGCGGCTGCTCGGATAGCGGTCGACCGCGTACGGCAGTTCCGCCCTCGCCAGTCGACGGTATCGGGTGCAGGCCGCTTGTGCGATCCCGTTGCCTTCCTCGTCCGCCACCGGGTGGTCGATCACTCCGGCCTCCTCGACCCAGCCACGCGCCACGGCGAGGTACTCCTTGTCGACCAGGCGTGCCTCGAACTGATCGGCCAGGGCGCGCGCCGCCTCGGCCGAGAGCCCGAAGATCAGCACTCCGGAGGTGGCGCGATCGAGTCGGTGCACCGGGTAGACGCGTCGGCCGAGCTGGTCGCGCAAGGTCTGCAGGGCGAATACCCGGTCGCGTGATATCGGACTGCGGTGGACGAGCAGCCCGGACGGTTTGTCGATCGCCACATAGTGCGCGTCCTGGTAAAGGATCTGGAGGTGCGTCGCCGGCATGGGGCCCGTCCTGGCTAGGCGTTCAGTACCTCGAGTTTACGACCTGCACGGTGATTCGGCTGCGAAAGATTGGTGGCCGCTGTCTGCCGCACCGGTGCCGGGACTGGGGATTCTATTCCTGGCCGTCAGGCGCTAAGGTGCGCAGATGTCGTTACGCATGCGTATCCTGCTGTTTCTGTTTGCATTTGGATTGGTTCCACTGCTGTTGGGCGTGGTTATCAACCTGCCGCTGGTACTGGAGCGTGTCGATCTTTTCTACCGTCATGCCTTCCTGCAGAACCTGCGCGCGGACTTCAGCGATCTGGATCAGCATCTGGCCAGCCGCGACGCCAGCGTGCGCCTGTTGGCGCGACTCCCCGAGCCCGGCGCCCTGGTCGGTGATGATGGTGAGGAAGATCAGGCCGAGATGGACCTGGCGCGTGCACGCTACACCCAGTGGATCAATCGCATTCTCGGGGAGGAACGGGACATCACCGAGATCCTGTTTCTGGATGAGGCCGGGGTGGAGCGTTTCTGGCTGGAACGTGACGGTAGCGGCAAATGGCAGCCGACCACCCACCGCCTGCGCGGTGTGCCACCTGACCAGGTCGCCCTGCTGTTGTCCGGGCAGGTCAGCAATGTGGTGCTCAGCCCGTTGCGCATCGATCTCTCCACTGACGACCCTGCCCGGGTTTTTACCCTGCAACTGTTGAGTCCGATCGCCTCGGGCGTACCCGGGGATACGCCGATCGGCCTGGTCGCGATCACCCTGGACATTGCCGGCCTGGTCCGACGCGATTCGACTACCCTGTGGGTCTACGACGACGGCGCTTACCTGCATCTGCCCGACCTGCCCGGACCCGACGGCAATGCCTTCGAGGATTTTCCGGGGCTTGCGGAGGATTTTCAGGCCAACCGTATTGTGCTTTGGGAGCGCAGCGACAACCGGGTGATCTGGGTACCGATGTTTCACACTGTGGACGGGCGCACCCTGTGGGTTGGTCGTCCGGTCGATGATGAGCCCCTGCAGGTTTTCCGCACCGAGATCATCCTGCGTGTGCTTCTGATCGTGCTGGGCCTGGTGGTGTTCCAGTTCATGGTCGCGCGCTGGATCACCCGGCGTGCCGAACGTATAGGGCGCAACCTGACCGAGGGGGTGCAGGAGACCTTGGAGTCCGACCGGCCGGTGGTATTCCACTGGTCCGGCTCGCCCGAGTTGCGCCAGCTGGCAGAGGATCTGACCAGGCTGTCCGAGACCCATGCCAGCCAGACGCGCAACCTGCGCGAGCATGCGCGCGAGTTGGAGGCCACTAACCGCTACAAGTCCGAGTTTCTTGCCAATGTCAGCCACGAGTTGCGCACACCGTTGAATTCGATCCTGTTGCTGTCCAAGCTGCTGGCCTCGAAGGACAGCGAACTCGGCGCGGAGTCGCGCGAGCAGGCGGAGGTGATCAACAAGGCTGGGTGTGATCTGAAGGCACTGATCGATAATATCCTGGATCTGTCGCGTATCGAGGCAGGTCGACTCGAGCTGCATCTCGAGTCGGTCCCGCTTGCGGCGTTGCTCGAGGATCTGCGCCTGTTGCTGAAGCCTCAGTTCGATGAGAAGGGACTGCGCCTGGGGCTCCAGATCGAGCCTGGTACGCCGGAATGGATTGAGACGGATGCCGACAAGGTTCGCCAGGTGCTGAAAAACTTCCTTGCCAATGCGGTCAAGTTCACCGAGCGTGGTGAAGTCACCCTCAAGGCCGTCCCAGCGCCCGCCCCGTATTGTGTGGCGCTGTCGGTGAAGGATGGAGGCATCGGTATCCCGCACGCAAAACAAGAGGCCATATTCGAGGCGTTTGCGCAGGCGGATGGTTCGACCAGCCGGCGGTACGGCGGTACCGGGCTCGGCCTGACCATCAGCCGGCAGCTTGCGGAGCTCCTGGGCGGCGAGATCAGCCTGGTCAGCGAGGAGGAAAAGGGCGCGGAATTTTCGCTCCTGCTGCCGGCGGTATGCAGCCCCGATGATGCCCAGGCCCCGGCGTCCGCGCAGGCGTCACGGCCAACGCCGGACGAGGAACCCGAACCGACGCCACTCAGCCTGCAGGGACTGCACGTGCTGCTGATGGAGCCGGATGTGCGCAGCCAGCTGCGCCTGGGCGGCATGCTGCGCGGCTGGGGCATGTCCTTGCATCTGGCGGACGATCTCGAGGAGGTGACCGAGACTCTGGACGAACTGGAACGTGTTGATTTTCTCATGATCGACGCCCTCATGCCCGAGGATGGAGCCTGTGTTACGATTCAAAAGATACGGGAACACTTCGGCGCCGCTACGGTCGTCATCGGGCTGATCCCGGGTGACCGGGAAGATGCAGCCGAGACCTGTCTGGGGCAGGGGGCCGATGATTTCGTGGCCATGCCATGCGATGCGCATTGGCTGTCAGAGGTGCTGACCCGCAACCTGGACAAGGGTATCGAATAGAGTTCCGATGAAGCGTTATTCCGGATTCAAGCTGCTTGCGGTAGACGACAACGAACATAATCTGTTCACGTTGCGCGCGCTTGTGCAGCAGCATATGGATGTCGAGATCCTCGAGGCACGTGGAGGTGCCGAGGCCCTCGAGATAGCGCAGGCCCAGCCGGACATCGACCTGATCATCCTGGATGTCCAGATGCCGGAGGTCGATGGCTTCGAGACTGCGCAGATGCTGAAGCTGCGCAAAAAGACCCGCGACATCCCGATCATATTTCTGACCGCCGCATTCAAGAGCGAGGATTTCCAGCGCAAGGGCTACGACGTCGGCGCCGTGGATTACCTGCTCAAGCCGATCGACGATAACCAGTTTCTCAACAAGATCAGCACCTACTTCCGGCTGATCGAAAAAGAGCGCCAGCTCAATCAGATCCTCGAAGAAAAGGTCGCGCAGCGTACCGCGGAGCTGAACCAGGCCAAGCAGTACCTGGAAAACATCCTCAGTCACATGGGCGAGGCGCTCTTGCTGCTCTCGCCCGAGGGCTCGATCCGTGAGATCAATCCGGCGGCCAGCGAGATGCTCGGCTATCCTCGTGAGGAATTGATCGGCATGTCGATCGGCGATGTGTTCGAAGAGGAGGGCGTGGAGCAGGCGGGTGCTTTCATGGGTACCTGGCTGGAGGCCTTGATCCGTACCGGCGCGTTGCGCGATATCGACGCGGCCTTTATCTCCAAGACCGGTGAACGAATCCCCATCCTGTTTTCCCGTACCGCACTATTGAATGCCGAAGGCGAGATAGGCGACATTATCTGCATAGCGAAGAACATGCGCGGCTACCGCAAGGTTTCTGAAAATGCGGATGCATCGAGTGCAGCCGGCTGAAGCTGTTAGGAGCATGTAATGACAGAGCCCATGGAACCGCAGCCACCTGCGAATGAAGACCCGACGATGACCGCAAACGCGCTCAAGGCGATGGCGCACCCGCTGCGCTGGAAGATCCTGTGTACCCTCGGCGATCGCGAGCTGTCGGTCGGCGAGATAGTCGAGCAGACAGGTACCTCGCAGAGCAATATTTCGCAGCACCTCGAACAGTTGCGCAACAAGAACATCGTGACCTCACGCAAGGAGGCCAATCGGATCTACTACCGGATCCGCAACGGCAAGTTGCTCGAACTCGTCGGTACCATGCGCAGTGTTTTGTGTCCGGCCAATCTCGACGATCGTTATCCCGGTAGTTGAGATGCGTGCCAGCCGGTCTCGCCCGGGATGTGGCTGACCATTGCATAGGCGACACGGCGCGGACTTCCATGCATGCCCCGGTGCTGGCATGCTAGCGCGCCATGTCACTCGTCTCTCTGTATGAATCCCGCCTGGCCGCCGAGGGCCTGACATCCGACCTGGATCAGCTGCGTGTGCTCGATGCCCTGCAACGCCTGCAGGACGAAGTCTCACAGCCGCAGGAAAAGAGCTGGAAGCAGCGCCTTCTGCGACAGACCCAGCCGGCAGCCAGGGGGCTTTACATCTGGGGCGGCGTCGGGCGTGGCAAGACCTGGCTGATGGATCTGTTCTACGACCAGTTGTCGGGCATACCCAAGGCACGTTTCCACTTTCACCGCTTCATGCAGCTGGTCCACAAGGAGCTGACCGCGATCAAGGGCAAGGCCAACCCCCTGGATATCGTGGCGACGGGTATGGCGCGCGACTGGCGCTTGCTGTGTCTGGACGAGTTTCATGTGGTCGATATCGGCGATGCGGTTATTCTGGCCGGTCTGCTGCGCAGTCTGTTTGAACAGGGGCTCACCCTGGTGACCACCTCAAACGTCCCGCCCGAGAGCCTTTACCGGGACGGCATCCAGCGTGCGAGTTTTTTGCCGGCGATCGATCTGCTGAACACCCGCACCGAGGTGCTCGAATTGGGCGGTGATCGTGATTACCGCAAGATGATTCTCGAGCAGGCGCAGGTCTATCACACGCCCTTGGGTGAACAGACCGATGCCGACCTGATGCAGGAATTCCAGCGCCTGGCCAATACCGAGCCGGAAGGGCCGGGGGAACTGCTGATCAATGGCAGGCCCATGCCGTTCCGCTACAGTGCCGAAGACATGGTCTGGTTCGATTTCGAGGCCCTGTGCGGTCCGCCGCGCAGTCAGAACGATTACATCGAGCTGTCGCGCTGTCACCAGACTGTATTCATGTCGGATATCCCGATCATGGGGGGCTCGCGCGACGACCGCACGCGCCGGTTCATTTTCCTGGTGGACGAGTTCTACGACCGCCGCGTGAAGCTGGTGCTCAGCGCCGAGGCACCACCTTCGCGCCTGTACATCGGTGAGCGCCTGGCGTTCGAATTCCAGCGCACCATCAGCCGCCTGACCGAAATGCAGACAGCGACCTTTCTTGGCCGGCCGCATCTCGGCTAGTCTGTGTTGTTATATTTCCTACATTGTTCAATGTGCTGATGCACCGTGCTGTTGCTGCAGCGGACTGCCCGCCGGTAGGGCTGAACTTGAAATTGCCATAAACTCAGCCTATATTAGAAAAAGATAAAATTATATAGGGGACTCGCCACATGCGCCCGGTCACGCCCTGGTTTGTCATAGGAATCCTCGTTGCCGGCCTGCTTGGTGGTGCAGCGGTCATGGCGGACGGCCTGGATACGGCTCCCGTGGCCCGCGCAGACCTGCCCCGGGTCTACCGACTCGACGGTGTGGCCGAGGCGGTCAACCGCGGCACTGTGTCGGCACAGACCGCTGGTCGCGTGGTAGCGGTGAATTTCGATGTCGACGACTTTGTCCGGAAGGGTGACCTCGTCGTCCAGATCGAGGACCTCGAACACCAGTCGCGCGTGAGCCAGGCGCAGGCAAACCTGCAGGCGGCGGTCGCCAGGCGCCAGGATGCCGAGATCGAGTTCAAGCGCATCCAGGGCGTTTTTGCCAAGCAGGCGGTGTCCAAGGCCGAGATGGACAAGGCCACGACCGCGCTCAAGCAGGCCAGGGCCGGTGAAAAGGCCGCCGATGCTGCCTCTGAGCAGGCCTTGCAACAGCTTGAATACACCCGCATCAAGGCGCCGTATAACGGCATCGTCACCGAGCGCCTGGTCGAGGTCGGGGAATCCGTTCAGCCGGGTCAGTCACTGATTTCCGGCCTGTCACTGGATAGCCTGCGTATCAGTGTCGACGTGCCGCAGAACCTGGTCGAGTTGATTCGCACCGAAGGCAAGGCGCAGGCCAGGGTCGGCGGCAAGTGGATCATGGCCGAGGATGTGACCGTGTTTCCGGTAGCGGATCCGCGCTCCGATACCTTCGAGGTCCGGCTGCGCCTGCCAGCGGGGGTTGAAGGTGTCTTCCCCGGGATGTACATGAAGGTCGGTTTCGTCGCCGGCTCGCAGCCCGCCCTGGTGGTGCCGCTTTCTGCCGTGGTGCTCAGGTCCGAGGTGGTGGCGGTATATGTGGTTGACGCGGAAGGGCGGGTGCATTTCCGCCACATCCGGCTCGGCTCGCCGGCCGGCCAGGCCCATGTCAGCGTCCTGTCGGGCTTGGACGAGGGCGAACTCGTCGCCACCGACCCGGTAGCGGCGGGCATCCTGCTCAAGTCGCAGCGCTCCGTAAAGGTGCGTGATGAATAAGCTCGGCTTTTCCGGCTCGATCGCGGCCCGTTTCCAGTCCAGCCAGATCACACCGCTGCTGGCCCTGGTCGGCCTGCTGCTGGGAGTATTCGCCGTGCTGGTTACGCCGCGCGAGGAAGAGCCGCAGATCAACGTCACCTTCGCCAATGTCTTCATCCCCTTTCCCGGGGCTTCGGCACGCGAGGTGGAAAGCCTGGTCGCATCGCCCGCCGAGCAGGTGTTGGACGAGATAGACGGTATAGAGCATGTGTACTCGACCTCGATGCCTGGCATGGCGGTGCTGACCGTGCAGTATCTGGTGGGCGAAGACCGTACCGATGCGATCGTGCGTCTGTTCAGCAAGATCAATTCGAACCAGGACTGGCTGCCGGCAGGGGTTGGTGTGGGTCAGCCGATCGTCAAGCCCAAGGGCATCGATGACGTACCCATCGTCACCGTTACCCTGTGGGCGGAAGATGAATCCACGGGCGCCCTCGAGCTGGGCCAGGTTGCACACGCGCTCGAATCCGAACTCAAGCGCGTGCCGGGCACCCGCGACATCTACACCATCGGTGCCGCAGACAATGTGGTTGCCGTTGATCTCGATCCGCAGGCGCTGGCCTCGCACGGCCTGGATCCGCGTGATCTGCGCCTCGCCCTGCAGTCGGCCAATGTGACCCGCGACAATATCCGGGTACTGGCGCATGACAGCGAACTCCTGGTGCAGGCCGGGGTTTTTCTCAGTCATGCCGATGAGATCGATGATCTGGTGGTCGGCGTGCACGATGGCAAGCCGGTGTTCCTGCGAGACGTCGCAACGGTGCGCGTGGGCGCCGATGTACCCTCCAGCTATGTGTGGACCGGCGCCGGGCCTGCCAGCGTGGATGAGAGGTTGCGCGATGTCGTCGAGGTGCCCGCGGTCACCCTGGCGGTTGCCAAGAAGCCGGGCACCAATGCGGTGGAGATCGCGCAGCGTGTGATCGATCGCTTCCATCAGCTAGAAGGCATCTACATCCCCGATGGAATCGGGATCCAGGTAACCCGAAACTACGGCGCCACGGCCGACAGCAAAGCCAAGAAGCTGATCACCAAGCTGGTGTTCGCGACGGCCTCGGTGGTGTTGCTGGTCCTGTTGGCCCTGGGTTGGCGTGAGGCGATCATCGTCGGCTCGGCGGTGGTGGTTACCCTGGCGGCGACCCTGTTTGCCTCCTGGGCCTGGGGCTTCACGCTCAACCGGGTGTCGCTGTTTGCGCTGATCTTCTCGATCGGCATCCTGGTGGATGACGCCATCGTGGTGGTGGAGAACATCCACCGCCATCTGAAGATGGGGGCCAAACGCCTGACCGATGCCATCCCTGCTGCGGTCGACGAGGTGGGCGGGCCGACCATCCTGGCAACCTTCACCGTGATTGCGGCCCTGTTGCCGATGGCCTTTGTCAGTGGCCTGATGGGGCCCTATATGAGCCCCATCCCGATCAACGCCTCGCTGGGTATGTTGATCTCGTTGATCGTGGCCTTCGTGTTCACGCCCTGGATGAGCAACCGCATGCTGTCGCGCGTGGCCAAGAAATTCGAGGCCCATACCCATGAGCATGAAAGCAGCCCGGCCCTGGAGCGATTCTTCGATCGCATCATGTCGCCCTTCCTTATCGGGGTTAAGGGCTACCGCAATCGCTGGAAACTGCTCGCCGGGGTGATCGCACTGATCGTGCTTTCGTTGCTGCTGGTGGTGAGCGAGGCGGTGGTTCTGAAGATGCTGCCGTTCGACAACAAGTCGGAGTTTCAGGTGGTTCTCGATATGCCGGAAGGGACCAGCCTGGAGCGCACTACCCGGGTGTTGAGTGAGATCTCGTCTTATCTGGCGACAGTGCCCGAGGTGACCGACTACCAGGTCTACTCCGGTACTGCGGCGCCGATCAGCTTTAACGGGCTGGTGCGTCAATACTACCTGCGTGAGGGCAAGCATCTGGGTGACATCCAGGTAAACCTGGTGGATGCGAAGCTGCGCGAGCGCAAGAGTCACGAGGTGGCGCTCGCGGTGCGTGATCCGGTTCAGGCCATCGCCCGACAGTACGGCGGCAATGCCAAGATCGTCGAGGTACCGCCGGGGCCGCCCGTGATGTCGCCACTGGTTGCCGAGGTCTACGGACTCGACTATCAAGGCCAGATCGCCGCTGCCAAGGCATTGCGACAGACCTTTGAATCCACGCCCGACATCGTCGATGTCGATGATTCCGTGGAGTATCCCTCAGAAAAGGGTGTGGTGATTGTCGATCGACCAAAGGCGGCGCGCCTGGGAGTGTCGCAGAGTGCCGTGGTCGACGCCCTGGGTATCGCGCTGGGGGGTGAGGACATGAGCTTCCTGCACGCGGAGCATCACAAGTACGCAGTACCGATCAGGGTGCGTTACAGCGAGCGCGACCGCGCCGACCTGTCCCAGGTCCTGGCACTCAAGGTGCGCAGCGAGAGCGGCGCGCTGGTGCCTCTGTCCGAAATCGTGGCGGTTGTGCCGGCGGTACGCGAATTCAGCATCCAGCACAAGGACCTGCTGCCGGTGGTCTATGTGACCGGCGACATGGCGGGTGCGACCGATAGCCCCCTCTACGGTCTGTTCGAGATATCCGACCGCCTGGAGGCGGAGGGCGGTCCGGAGCAATGGCTGCTGTCGCAGCCGCTCAACCCCTACGACTACAGTATCAAGTGGGACGGTGAGTGGCAGGTGACCTATGACACCTTCCGCGACATGGGGATTGCCTATTCGGTCGGGCTGCTGCTGATCTACCTGTTGGTGGTAGCGCAGTTCCGCTCGTATATCGTGCCCCTGGTGATCATGGCGCCGATCCCGCTCACCATCATCGGCATTTTACCGGGGCATGCAATTATGCAGCTGCTGACGGGGGCGGGGCAGTTCACCGCGACCTCGATGATCGGCATGATCGCCCTGGCCGGGATCATCGTGCGGAATTCGATTCTGCTGGTCGACTTCATCAACCAGGAGGTGCGTGAGGGTGTCGCATTGGATCGTGCGGTGGTAAGGGCAGCGGCGGTGCGCGCCAAACCCATCGTGCTGACCGGTCTGGCGGCGATGGCGGGCGCCTTCTTCATCCTTGATGATCCGATCTTCTCGGGTCTGGCGGTCTCGCTGATATTCGGTCTGTTTGTGTCCACCATCCTCACGCTGATCGTGATCCCGGTGGTCTACTTCGGTGTCATGTGCAGCCGCCTGGCCAGCATCCGCGACACCGCCTGAACAACAAATACACAGAACAAACCCCGCGACCGCGGGGCTTGTTCTGCACAGTTTTTCGGAGGTGGTTAACCAAGACTCAACGGGAGCCCCGAAACTTGTCGATTCTTGGGGAGTCCACCCTTGTGAGTGCTCCGCTCGCTTCAGACCCGATAACCGCGACCTGCGGCCCAATCGGTCCTGACTCATCCCGGCTCGCGGGGCGTTCCCCAAGTTCATCGACCTCGCCGATCTCTGTCGGCGAATAATTCTGGCCTGGGCCAGTGCATGTAATATTAATGAAACACCGCTCGGTGTATAGACGGGCAAATACCTAGGGGAAATCCCGAGTTCCGGGTAAGTCTATGAGCGACTTGGTTTTGTCGTGTGGCTGCAGATTCTGATTCTCGTTCAGGCGTTGAGCCGGTCATAGATCAGGAAACCGGCGATGTAGGTTCCTGCCGCCGACCCCAGGGTGCTGAGCAGAAAAACCAGCAGGGTGCGGGATACGCGGTTACGCCACCAGCCACGCAGTTCTGTGGTGTCGTGGCGCAGGCTACTGAAGTCGGCAACCCGCGGTTTGCGCAACCATAGCTCGGCGGCCGCGGTGACCATCCCGGCACCGATGGTCGGATTGAGCGAGGTGATGGGGGCAGCGAGGAAGGCGGTTACGACGGTCAGCGGATGTGCTGCGGCCAGCAGTGCGCCGAGGGCTGAGAGTCCGCCGTTGATCAACACCCAGTCGCGTACCAGTTGCCAGCCCAGGTCCGGATTACGGGTGAAACCCAGGTAGAAGCCGGTCATCACGAGGGCGACGATGATCCAGGGAATGAACCGGGGCCAACGCGATTTGGCCGGTATCTCTTCGAGTTCCTGCAATGCGGCGGCCGGTTCGTCACTGTCCTGCAGATGCGTGGCGATTCCCTTGAGGTGACCGGCGCCGACCACCGCCAGAATGGGCCGGCCGGGGTGTTCCTGTGCGGCCGCGCGCAACTTGGCGGCCATGTAGCGGTCACGCTCGGCGATCAGTGGCTGATAGAGGTCATCGCGGTCGTGGGCAAACTCGGCGAATGTGGTTTCGAGGACGTCACCCTCTTTGAGATGTTCGATATCCTCCTCGCTGACCTCTTCGCGCGAAACCAGGCTGCCCACCAGGCCACTGAACAGAATGGCGCGACGCCACCAGCTCAGGTTGCGCGCGGTGCGCTTGAGGGTGACACCGATCTCGCGGTCGATCAGTACCACCGGCAGATCATGCACCTCGGCCTGCTCGACCGCCGTGCGCATCTCGGCACCCGGCTCGATCCCCAGTTGTTCGCCGAGGCGTTGCTGGTAGGCGGCCATGGCAAGATTGGCCATTACCATCGATGCCTTGCCTTGGCGCAGCACCTGCATCAGGTCGAGCTGCGCCAGGCGGTCCGGGTTGGTCAGCGCCTCGAAACGGCTAGGGCATAGCTCGATTGCAACTGCCTGGTAGGCCTTGCTGTCAAGTTCGGCGGCCACCTGTTCCGCGCTGCTGCGCGACACATGTGCCGTGCCAAGCAGGGTTATCAGGGTGTCCCCGAGTCTCACTTCGCGCAACAGCGCGGTCGCCTGCCCGCTGGCTTCCGTTGAGGCTTCCTCGACTACCGACATGTGCGACTCCTTACCTGGGACCCGACATCATACCAGCCCCAAGGCGGTGACAGCCTGTCTGCCGGTCATTACCATGCGAGGGTCGAAACTGTGGAATGCCTCACTATGCGTTATCTGCTGCTAGCCATGATCCTGTTGTCAACCGCCTGTCAGACCGCCCGCCACGGCACGGCACCGGCGCCACTCGTCCAGCGTGCGCAGGCGTTCGGGGATGTCGTGCGGTGGGGCGCGTTGGAGAAAATGGTCGTTTTCACCAAGATCGATCCCAGCAAGCCGGTGACTATCCCTGAGGGTCTGGATAATGTCCGCGTCACCGGCTACGAGCTTGCCAGCGGGCTCGCCGAGGTGAAACCCAACCGCTGGAGTCAGACGGCGGTGATCGACTATGTGCTCACGGACCGCCAGATCGTGCGCCAGCTGATCGACCACCAGGTCTGGGTCAGCGATGACGACGGCAAGAGCTGGTATCGGGAGAACCCACTGCCGCAGTTCAATTGAGCGTCTGCGCGGCGATCCCTCACCGAGGGTCGCGGTCGGCAGCGGCGTGGCTGTCTTGGGCGAGCAGAGGTGACAGGGTATCCAGCACCTCCTGACTGCTCCAGTCGAAGGCGCCGAATACCGCGTACCGCACACGATGCTCGCGATCCAGGACCAGGGTGGTGGGGAAAGCGTAGATGCCCCAGCGTTGCAGGGCATCACCTTGCGTGTCCATCAACACCGGGAAGCTGACCGGCTTGTCCTTCAGAAACTGCTTCATGGTCTCGGCAGATTCGCCGACATCCACGGCGAGGATCTCGAGGCCCTGTGGCTGCAGGCGCCGGTAAAGTCTCTGCAACGAGGGTATCTCTTCCACGCAGGGCGGGCACCAGGTCGCCCAGAAGTTCACCAGAACCACCTTGCCTGCCATGTCGCTCAGGTCGATCTGGCTGCCGTCCAGGCTCGGCAATCGCAGGGCGGGTGCCTTACGCTGCGCGGCATAGGGACGCAGCAGCGCGTTGCCGACAGGCTTTTGCGGCGCCATTGCCGCGGTTTCCATCGGCGCCGGGTCCCTTGGCGTGCCACCATAGGGCTCCAGTTGCGCCATCGCCGCGACCAGCATTTCAGGCAGCCTTGCGGTCATCGCCCGCTCGGCTTCGCTGAACTCCGGGCGCGCATGGAAGCCGTCCGAGACCCCGGGCAGCCGATGGGCGAACACCATGCTGCCACCCTTTTCCAGCTCGCGGATATCCTGTGCCATGCGCCAGAATCCACCGGAGTCCTCGGGTTGTAGTATGTAGACGGGCAGATTGCTGGCGCCCGCGATCGGCAGGTACTCCGCGGCCTCACCGCCCTGCGGGGTGCGCAGGAAGAGCCTCGGGCTGAATGCCAGCAGCCCGCGCAGTGACTCCGTGTTGGCGCTATCCGTCTGCCACCGTCGTACCCCGTTGAGTGCCAGTGCGACGGTGCGCCCTTCGGCCATCAGGAACACCTGCTTGTGACGCGTTTCGATGGCCTCGGAGAGTATGGCGCCGACCACTGCAGGATCGACCTCGTTCAGACTGTACCGGCCCGAGGGCAGGAACCAGGCGGCGTGCAGGTCGGGTGCCCAGACCTCCACCCCTTGCCTTGCCAACGCCTCTGCCAGCGCCGTGCGTCTGGGGGTGACGCCGAATTCGGACGTGAGCCAGACCACCAGGCGGTCGCCCCCGGCGGGGTAGATGCTTACCGGGATCTCGTCGCCTTCATCGGTGGTGACCGTATGCTCGGCCGTGGCGTTGCCGGCAAAAATCAGCAGGAGCAGCAGGGCGATCAGGTGGGGCATCGGGTTTCCGCGAGGTGGCTTGGTTAGGGCGCGGACATTATAGCGATTCCCGCGAATGGGGCGGGTTGATAGGGCCGCCGACTGACGGCAGCCTGCGTCGTCATGCAAATCCTGATGGAGCTGCAGCTCAAAGGGTCGGGTCTGACCTCTTGTTCACGCGACGGCGACGGCCGGGCCGTGCTGCGCTCGACGGTACGCGAGTATCTCTGCTCGGAGGTATACCGACCACCCGTCGCATGGGGTGATGAATACCGACAACATGTCGATCCTGGGCCTGACCCTGGACTATGGCCCTTTTGGTTTTCTCGATGCCTACGACCCCGGGTTCATCTGCGCTATGTGCTGCGCAACTACCTGGTACCGCAGGCGATCGAATAGGCGGAACAGGGCGACTGTGGCGAGATAGACCGCTTGCTGGTCCTGCTGTCGCGTCCGTTCGAGGATCAGCCCGGCATGCACACATACGCCCGTGAACCACCGGACTGGGGGCGGCATCTCGAGGTCAGCTGTTCGTCCTGACTCGTGTTTTAATCAGCAGGTTGTTTCAAAGTCCGGAAAAAGTGCCATGCCCATTCCTTTAAGCCAGCTGCCCGGCCGTCACGAACGGCACTACCGGCGCAAGATCGACAATCCGCTGTTCCCCGATGGTCCGACGAGGTTCGAAGAGGCGCAGCTGCTGGAGGTGCAGCGCCTCGATCACGAGGAACTCCTGGACTTTCTCGCCGAGCTTCGCGGGACAGTGCAGCGTGCGGTCGACCTGAAGCCCAACGTTGGCAGCGAGGTGGTGCTCGAACTCAAGGAGCAGCTGGATCGTCTTTACGAGGTGTCGGCCGGTCTGGCGGAAGATCATGGCGGCAATCAGGCGGCGATAAAGCAGCTGCTGGAGGTCATCATGCGCAATGTCGAGCGCGGCGCGGCCGGGGATCCACAGGCGATGGACGAACTGGCGCAGGAAAAAGTCGCGCGTGCCGCGCATTTCGAGTTGCTCGCGACCCCGCTGGTAGCCGATCTGCTGCATCCGCAGAGCACCATCGAGGCCGCCGAGCTGGCCCCGAGTCTGTTGTCAGAGAGCGAGCAGGGACTGGCCGCGGCGCTGCAGTTGTTCGATCTGGAGCAGCTGAGTCAGCTGTTTGCGGACGCACAGCAGTGTCTCGCCGTCTGTCCCGAGTCATCTGCGGATGCTGCAGCACGCCTGCAGCAGATGGCTGCCCGATTGGCGCTGCTGAAACAGCAGGCCGTGCTCAACTGACAATGCAGGCTATTTCTCGCTGAGTTCTATCTCGCCGTTTACCGAGATGGTCATTTTCTGGGTCCCCGCCTCGATCCGGGCCGGTGCTACGCCGCCATCGGCGCTGGCCTCCATCGCCATCCCCCGTGCCATCGGCATCGGGTTTTGGCGGCTGTCGTTGATGTTCAGGCGGACCACCCGGTACGCACTGCGTCCGAGCGATTTCGCGATGTGCTCTGCGCGGTCCTGGAAGCGCGCAAGTGCCTCGGCAGTCAGGTTGTCCAGTTGCTTTCTGCGTTGTTCGTCCGACACCTGGTAACCGATAGACTTTACCTTGAGCTGCTCCTGGAGCCGGGCGACCAGATCGCCCAGCAGTCGGCTGTCGCGGCTCTCCAGGCGCAGTGACTGGTTCACCCGCCAGCCACGGATGTTGCTCTTGTTGTAGATCGCACTGCTTTGGTAGCCGAGGGTCTGCACCTTGACCTCAGGGTGGCTCTTGGCCAGGTTTACCGCCCAGTCCATGATGCGGTTGACTTCGTCTGCGGGCATCGCTGCGTCCTTTCCCTCCGCCTGAGCAAAAAGCACCGCAACCAGCAGGTCGTTGTCGACCTCCGTCTGGGCCGACTCATTGAGGCTCACGCGGTTGTACTGGGGCGTCTCGGGGTGCGCGAAGGCGTTGCCGGTGAACAGTGCGAGCATCAGGGCGGGGATCAGGAAAGGGTGCATGGGTGGTCTCCGGTGGATGGATGGTTGAGCAGTTTGCATCAAGGTGCGTGTCGAATGCATGTCTGCCTTGCTGCCGAGGTTTGGTGAATCTCGGATGGCCGCATATTGTGTGCCCGCGGAATGCGGCCAACTGCTCAGACAGCCGTCGCCGGCAAAGATTTCACACAAAAAACCCCGCAGCCGAGTGCGGGGTTTTTCAGACCGCCTTGGCGGTCGACCTTCCGGCCTGAGAGCGGGGTTACTCTGCAGCTTCCTCGGCAGCAGGAGCAACCGGTGGCGGGCCGTAGGCGTAAGGAGCGCCCCAAGGACCGTAGCCCCCGTAAGGGCCACCCCAGTAGGGCGCGGAGTAGTTGTAGCCACGGCCCCAGCCATCGCCGGCACCGTAGCCGCTGCCGTAGCCGCGCATGTTGGTGCGGCCGCGACCGGAGAAGTTCATGCTGAAATCACCGGAGCCGGCCGCGTCGCCTACGCCGTCGAACACCCCGTTGCTGTAGCCGTTACCGTAGCCATAGCCGTTGTTGTAGTTCCGGTCCCAGTTGTTGCCCCACCAAGCCGAAGCCTGAGCAGAAGCAATGACAGCAACAATAGCGATAATCTTTTTCATCGTCGTATACCTCCGAATAGTCTCGGTGAGCTTGCGCCCTAATAGTTGTGTGGGTTGCTGCCTGTCGGGGGCAGCCGGCGATACCGCGTGCCGATGACTAAAGTATATAAGCAGATACTAACTTGTCAATACGGGATTGGGGTTCTTTTTTGTGCAGATGCACAGATGAGGAACGGCAGTGGCAAGGCCGCCTGACCTGGACAATTTGCCGGCCGACGCTGGGCTTTTGTCCACCGGCCGCCAATAATGCCGCAGGTGGTCCTGCTGGAGAAAAGCCCATGCTGCTGCGACATTCCGATACCTCACCTTTTGTTCGCAAGGTGGCGGTCATGCTGCACGAGACCGGTCTTGCCGGGCAGGTGGCGACCGAAACCATCGATGGCTGGTCGGAACCCGAGCTGTTGACCACGGACAACCCGCTGTCGATGGTGCCCACATTGGTACTCGACGACGGCAGCAGTCTGTATGACAGTCCGGTGATCTGTGACTACCTCGACCGCCGGCATGCCGGGCCGGTGATGATCCCCGCCGACGGCGAGGCGCGCTGGCAGGTTTTGCGCGAGCAGGCGCTGGCAGACGGGGTGCTCGACAGTGCGGTGCTGATCTTCGTGGAGACCGGCAAGCGTCCCGAAGAGAAGCGCTGGGACTGGTGGCTGGACCTCAAGCGGCGTGCGATTACGCGTTCGCTGGATCTGCTCGAACAGCGGGTGGGTGAACTTGGTGGGCGGGTGGATCTCGGTACCATCAGTATCGCGGTAGCCCTGGCCTACCTGGATCTGCGCGGGGCGGCAGGCGATTGGCGCGACCGGCGTCCGCGGCTGACGACCTGGTTTGCGGAATTCGCGCAGCGGCCATCGATGGTCGCGACCGCACCGCCGGCCTGACCGCCGGTGTCTGCGGCAATCGTCTGGTTTCGCCGTGACCTGCGGCTGAACGACAACCCGGCGCTGGCCTGCGCGCTGGCGAATCACGAGCAGATACTGCCGGTCTATATCCATGCGCCCGAGGAAGAGGCTTCATGGCAGCCCGGCGCGGCCAGTCGGTGGTGGTTAGGGCATGCCCTGGCCGATCTTTCTGCGCAGTTGAGCGGGCGCCTGTTGGTCCGGCGCGGTGCCAGCCTGGCTACCCTGCAGGATCTGATCGCGCGCAGCGGGGCGACCGCCGTTTACTGGAACCGCCTGTACGAGCCAGCGGCCGTGTGCCGCGACACTGCGGTCAAGCTGGCCCTGCGTAATGCCGGGGTGGTGGCCGCGAGCAGCAACGCGGCCCTGCTGTTCGAGCCCTGGGAGGTGCAGAACAAGCAGGGGCGCGCCTACCGCGTGTTTACACCGTTCTGGAAACGCCTCCTCGAATTCGGCCTGCCGCAGGCCGTGTCGGATGTCGCTGCGACACAAGGACGGTTTCTGTCCGCAATCGCGTTGGCCGGCCTGGGTGGAGTTGCACTGGACGAACTCGGCCTGATGCCGGACGTCGCCTGGTACGACGGTATCGCCGATGCCTGGCATCCGACCCGGGCCGGCGCGGAGGCGCGGCTGGATGAGTTTCTGGCAACCGGGCTGCGCCACTATGCGCATGGCCGTGACCTGCCGGACAAGGACCAGGTCTCGCGACTTTCACCGTACCTGCATTTCGGTCAGCTCGGGCCGCGCGAGATCGTCGCGGCCTGCCGCGGTGGCGGCCATGCGGCGGCCGAGTTTCTGCGGGAACTTGGTTGGCGCGAGTTCGCGCATCATCTGCTGTTTCACTTTCCGCACACCAGTGACGCGCCGCTGGACGAGCGCTTTGCCCGCTTTCCATGGCGCGAGGACACGGCGGCCATGCGGGCTTGGCAGCAGGGCCGCACCGGCATCCCGCTGGTCGATGCGGGGATGCGTCAGTTATGGGCGACCGGCTGGATGCACAACCGTGTGCGCATGATCGCCGCCTCTTTCCTCACCAAGAATCTGCTGTTGTCCTGGCAGTCGGGTGCTGCCTGGTTCTGGGATACCCTGGTGGATGCCGACCTTGCCGGCAACAGCCTCGGCTGGCAGTGGGTGGCGGGTTGCGGTGCCGATGCAGCACCCTATTTCCGGGTATTCAATCCGGTCCTGCAAGGCGAAAAGTTTGACCCACTCGGCAGCTATGTGCGCCGCTGGGTGCCGGAACTCGCGCGCGTGCCGCAAAAATGGATCCACCGGCCATGGGAGGCGCCAGAGGGCGTGTTGCGGGAGTCCGGCGTCGGCCTGGGTAAGGACTACCCGCATCCCATTGTCGATCTCAAGGCGAGTCGGCAGCGTGCGCTGGACGTGTGGGCAAGGGTTAAATGAAGCCGGGCGTTCCGGCGGGCAGCCGGTCCGGCCTGATTCACCGCGGGTTACGGGTCTTTGCTGTAAGCGTGCCTGTCTGGCGTGGTGCGGCGGAACCGGCCTGCATCTGGTAGGCGGCACGCCGTTTGAGATAGGCGCCCTTGCGCAGATCGCCATGGAAGCGGTCGTTGTCCCCGCAAATGGCCTGGTCGCTGAACGGCTCGGATTCGTGTTTTCTGCTTTGCTTGATCATGGCTGATTGAGAGGGGATCTCCCTCTGTCGGCTGTCCTTGTCTGGGGTGAATCGGCTACTAGCCGGGTGTCGGCATCTGTCCGACAATCTATAGCCTTTTTTCGCCGCCCCGACCCGAAACGTTGACCAAGCTGTGTAGCAGGTCGCAGTTTCAAGACGCGTCCATGCGCCAGCGGAACCCCCTGCGTCGATCCCGGTCTGCACTGTACGCACACACCGGCCGGGCCGGGCCCTGTTCATCCAGAGAGCTTGTTTCGGTTCGGGCCGGGCGCCGGTACGGCGATCCCTTCCACCTCTGCCAGCTTTTCCAGGGCAACCTCCATCAGCCAGCGTGCGCGAGCCGTCATCTGATGCAGGTAGCCATGGAGGGCGGCGTCTTTACGCGTGCTGACCTCGCAGCGTGCGCTGTAGTCCTCGAACGCG
>CAZCDY010000019.1:8258-16687 GCA_964497145.1 uncultured Gammaproteobacteria bacterium | reverse complement strand
TTGCTGGCCACGCGCGGGTCCCAGTCCGGGGGGCTCCAGTCCATCTTCTGGGGCTGGCTGAGCTGGCACTGCTGCCAGATATGCTCCAGTGCCACCGGCGCGCGCAGGGTCTGCAGGCCATAGCGCTGCAGCTGGCTGACGATGTTGGAGGGGCTGAAGGCATAGATCACCACTATCCGCTGCGCGCGCTTGCGCAGCTCGGGCGCATTGAGGTCACGTGCAATGCTGCGGTCGAGGAAGGGTAGTTCGATCACCAGGGTGTCGCAGTTGGTGTCGTCTTCGAGGAAGGCTTCCAGGTCTGTATAGGCGCCGGCCATCTCCAGGCCCTGCGGCATGCTGTCGGTGTTGCATGCGCGCACCGAGATCGCCTGGCCGACCACGCAGACTTCATGCTGGCCACTGCCCATCGGCGGCAGGTTGGCCGGTTGCGCATTGTTCAGCCGCCGGTTCAGCTCCTCCAGCGCCAGATTGGCGACTGTACTGATCGCGTGACCACTGTCGACCAGGGTCTTTATCATGGTCAGCCGGGTAACGTCCTGTTGGCTGTACAGGCGGCCTCCTTTGGGCGTGCGCCTGGGTTCCACCACTTCATATCGGCGTTCCCAAATCCTCAGGGTATCGGGTGAAATCCCGGTCAGGCGTGCCACTGCGCCGATCCGGTAAGCGCTGCTGGTATCATTTGACACATCGATCATGTGTGGTTCCTCTAAGTGGTGGCCGAAGAAGGCGAATTGGAATCAGGGCCGCTGATCCGCGGTGCCGCGAGGCGTTTGCGCAATACGCGGAACAGGCGTCCGAGCAGGGGGATTTCTTCATACAGCTGGCTTGCCGGGTCCCAGTAATCGCGGTGCTCCGTGACGCGGCCGTCGGGTGCGAATTGGACCCGGCTTACGCCCTGCACACGGCGCCGCGAGGCCGGGTTGCCGAAACTGAAATGCCAGCGCAGGTACGCCAGGCCGTCGTCGCTCAGGCATTCGTCGACGTCGAATTGCGGATCCTCGCAGCTGGCGAACATGTGTTCGAACACAGCGCGGATCGCAGACCTGCCGCTCACATCGTTGAAGGGATCGACGAAGCGGGCGCCCTCGGCAAAACAGTCTTCCAGGGGTTGCAGCGTCGAAGGCGTCAGGCGTTCGAAGGCGTCTATGTAGCGCTGTACGTGTGTCGGGTTCATGTTGCCAGCACCTTGCGCTCGATGAACCAGAAGAACAGTCGGTAGGGCAGGCAGCGCAGTATCTTCAGCGGCCAGATCAGGCGCCGCGGAAAGCTGATCTCAAAGCCGTTGTCGTCCAGCCGGTCGAAAATTCGCTGCGCAGCGACCTCTGGCTTTAGCAGCCCCGGCATGTGGAAATCGTTTCTGGACGTCAGCCGGCTGTCGACGAAGCCCGGGTTGATGACTCTCAGGCGAATGCCCCAGCGCGCGGCCTCGGGGCGCAGTGCCTCTGCAAGGTGGATGGTGGCCGCTTTGGGTGCCGAATAGGGCGCGCCGTTGGGCAGGCCGCGAAAGCCGGCTGCGCTCGCATTGAGCAGGACCTGGCCTCCGCCGTGATCGCGCATCAGTGGAAGCACGGCGCCCAGGACGTAGACCGCGCCGAGATAATTGACCCGGTTGAGGTGTTCAAACAGGTCGACGTCGAAGGCTTCCAGAGGCATCGGGCGGTAGTCACCGGCATTTACCAGGACCAGGTCCGGTGGTCGGTGCGAATACAGCCGTTCCGCACCGGCCGTGACCGCCGCGCGGTCGGTGATGTCCAGCGCCATCGCGGCCGCGCCGATATCTCCCGCAGCCTGATCCAGCCGCTCGGCATCGCGCGCAGAAAGGGTCACCTCCCAGCCCGCTTTGACCAGCAGGTGACCGACTTCGAGCCCCATTCCCGAGCTCGCACCGATCAGCCAGGCGTGGCGGCCGCTTTCGATCGTCATACCGAGATGCCTGGAAAGGTGATGGCAGCGATGAGCAGGGTTGCGATAACCGGCATTGAAAGTTGCAGTCGCAGTCGGCGGAAGTCGTTGTCCAGCAGCGGCAGCAGGTAGCAGTCAACCAGCAGGATGACGGCAAAGAGCGCGGCGAACCCGGCAAAGGCGATGTCCGCCGGCAGGCTCAGCAGCGTCCAGGCGACCAGTGCCGGGGTTACGCCCCAGGCCAGCCGGGCACCCTGGCTGCCCTTAACGGCAGCCCCCCAATGCACCGCGCCGAGGAAGCTCGCAATCAGGGCTGCGTAGTTGAGCAGCTGGATCGCGGCCTGATGCTGCCAGTTGCGGTCGTCTGCGAGCAGCATGATCGCCAGGCAGCCGACGAAAGGCAGCAGGCCACCGTAGCCGAGGAGCCGGCGGTGTCTCATCTTCTGCGCAGGGCTGGCCGTGGCCGCGATCAAAGCAGCTCCTCCACGGCGTTGACGACGGTCTTGCTCTGCGGAGAGGTGAAGCTCAGGTAGTTGTCGACCAGGCGACCATCACGGCCGATCAGATATTTGTGGAAATTCCACTTCGGATAGCGCCCCGCGGCCTCTCCCAGCGCCTGAAACAGCGGATCCGCCTTGCCCTTCTTCACCTCGGTCTTGGCAAACATCGGAAACCTGACGCTGTAGGTGAGTCGACAGAAGTCCTTGATCTGGGCCTCGGTGCCCGGTTCCTGACCGCCAAAATCATTGGAAGGAAAGCCGAGTACGACCAGCCCGCGGTCGCGGTACCTGGCATACAGCGCCTCAAGCCCTTCATATTGACCGGTGAAGGCGCACTTGCTTGCCGTATTCACAACGAGTACGACTTTGCCGCCGTAAGCTTCTTTCAGATTCACTGTCTCTTCACTGCCCAGGCGCCTGACTTCGACATCCAGCAGGTCTTGCTGTTGCCCCCCTTGTACAGGTCCGAACCCGAAAATTGTCAGTAAAGTCAGCATCTTGATCTGAAAGTGTACAGGTTTCATGTCTTTTCTCTTGCTTTTTCGTCCAGAGCGTATAAGTTATGTATAGCTTTATGTGAAACGCATGTCAAATTTTGATCGACAAGAAGAGAGTGAACATGAACAAAAGCAGACGAATAGCCGTCATCGGGAGTGGCATCAGTGGGGCTTCTGCCGCCTGGCTACTGCGTGACCATGCCGAGGTGACCCTGTTCGAGGCCGGGGCGCGCTTCGGTGGGCACACGCACACCTTTCATACCGATGAAGACCGGCCGGTGGCGGTGGATACCGGTTTCATGGTGTTCAATCGCGAGAATTATCCGCTGTTGTGCGCCCTGTTCGAGCACATCGGGATCGGCAGCTACCCGACCGATATGTCGTTTTCCGCCTCGTTTGACCAGGGTCGCCTGGAATATGCCGGAAGCGACCTGAACACCCTGTTCGGCCAGCGTCGAAACCTGGTCAACACAGGGTTCTGGGGGATGTTGTTCAGCATTGTGCGGTTCAACCGTGTCGCCCAGCAGGTCCTGTTGGAGCCGCCACCCGCGCGAATGAGCATGGGAGACTTTCTCGACCGGCACGGCTTCAGCGAGACCTTCCGCTCGCGATATCTGTATCCGATGGCGGCCGCGATCTGGTCCTGCCCACGCGAACAGATCGCGCGCTTTCCCGCAGTCAGTTTCCTGAGATTCTTTGCCAACCACGGACTGATCCGATTGGCGGACCGCCCGCAGTGGCTGACTGTCGAAGGTGGTTCCAGCAGCTACATGGACAGGATTATCGGGGACCTGGGCCCGCGCGCGCGGGTCAATGCGCCTGTCATTCGCGTCGAGCGCGACGGGCAGGGTGTGACCGTGGTCCATGCCGATGGCACGCGTGAGCCTTTCGACGAGCTGGTATTGGCCTGTCACAGCGACCAGGCGCTGCGCCTGCTTGCAGATCCGAGCCCCAGCGAGTGCCGCCTGCTCGGTGCCATACCCTACCAGGGCAACCGCGTGCTGCTGCACCGCGACGATTCACTGATGCCTCGCGAACGCAGGGTCTGGTCCTCCTGGAACTATCTGAGCCGGTCGGCGCGGGACGGTGCACAGGCGGTCAGTGTCACCTATTGGATGAACAGGCTGCAGCGTCTGGCTACGCCGAACAACTATTTCGTCAGCCTGAATCCCTTGAGCGAGCCGCGCGAAGAGACCATCGCCGCCGAATTCGAATACCAACATCCTGTATTCACGACGGCGGCGCTGGAAGCGCAGAAGCAGCTGCACCGGATTCAGGGACGTTCGCATACCTGGTTTGCCGGTGCCTGGACCGGCTATGGCTTCCATGAGGACGGCATGCGCTCGGGCGTGGAGGTGGCTCAGGCCCTCGGCGCGCCACTGCCCTGGGACGTTGAACAGGTACGCGCATCCCGGGATCTGACCCTGGTGCCCGAGCTTGCGCGGAAGGCCGCATGAGTTCTTCCGCCGACAAGGCCTGTGTCTACAGCGCCGAGGTGATGCACCAGCGTTTCACGACGGCGAGATACCGCTTTCGGTACCGGATTTTCAGCGTGCTGCTGGATATCGACGGGATCGAACAGGCAGCGGCGTCCACCCGATTGTTCTCGCTGAACCGATTCAACCTGCTGAGTTTCCACGCCACAGATCATCTGCCGCCCGGTGAGACAGACCTGCGCGCCTGGGCAGAGCGGGTGCTCGCCGGGGGCGGTATCGACGGCAGCCGGCTGCGCATCCGCCTGTTGTGCTTTCCGCGCCTGCTTGGCTGGGTCTTCAATCCGCTGAGTCTTTGGTACTGCGAGACACCCGAGGGTCGGCCGGCGGCGGTGATCGCGGAGGTGCGCAACACCTTCGGCGAGCGCCATTGTTACCTGTTGCAACCGGATGACGGGGCGGGGGACTGGCCCCTGAGGCAGCGGCATGCGAAGGATTTTCATGTCTCCCCTTTTATCGGCATGCAGGCCGAGTATGCCTTCCGGCTCTCGCGCCCGGATGAGCGCCTGGGCGTCCTGATCCGCGAATACGAAGGCGACGAGTTGATGCTGGTCGCCAGTCAGACCGGCTCGCGCCGTCCGTTTGACGACCGCCAGCTTTTGTCTCAGGTCCTGCGCGTCCCTTTGCAGACGCTGAAGGTTCTCGCAGCCATTCATTGGCAGGCGCTGAAGATCTGGGTGCACGGCGCCCGGTTCCACCGCAAGCCTGCGCCACCGATCGAGGAGATCACTTGAAATGAGTTCGCAAACAGCCTCGCTGGCGATTGACCTGCCAGCCATCGAAAGCATGCCCTGGTATCAGCGTCGCCTGATCGATCATCTGCGCCGCTTGCAGCGGGGTTGTCTGGAGATCACCCTGCCGGGTCATCCGCCCTTCCGCATCCAGGGCGCGGCCCCGGGTCCGGCCGCGAGTATCACGGTAAAGCGCCCGGGGGCGGTACTGCGGCGCCTGTTCTGGCGCGGAGACCTCGGATTTGCAGAGGGCTACATGGCGGGTGAATGGGAGTCCGGCGATCCGGCCAGGCTGCTGGAGCTGTTCGCGCTCAACCTGGACGCCTATGGCGAAACAGAGGCGCGCCACGGTCTTGCCCAGGTCCTGGCCGGCATGCGTCATCGACTGAACCGAAATTCGCTCCGCGGCAGCCGCCGCAATATCGCGGCACACTACGATCTCGGCAACGACTTTTACGCCCAGTGGCTGGATTCCTCCATGACCTACTCCGCCGCTCTCTTTGATCAGGGCGGTTCGCTTACCCAGGCTCAGGAGCGCAAGTACCAGCGCATACTGGACCAGATCGACCCGCAACCGGGGGAGCACATCCTGGAGATCGGCTGTGGCTGGGGCGGATTCGCCGAGTATGCGGCGCGCCGCGGCATGCAGGTCACCGGTCTTACGCTGTCGCAGGAGCAGCTGTATTTCGCGCGGCGCCGCATCGCCATGGCGGGGCTTGGCGATCGCGTCGAGCTGAAGTTGTGCGACTACCGTGACTTCGACCGGACCGTGGACCACATTGTCTCGATCGAGATGTTCGAGGCGGTCGGTCAGGAGTACTGGCAGGGCTACTTCGCGACCCTGATGCGATGCCTGCGCCCCGGTGGGCGCGCCGCCCTGCAGGTCATCACCATCGACGAGGCACACTTCCGGCAGTATGCGGACAACCCGGGTGGCTTCATCCAGACGTACATCTTCCCCGGCGGCATGCTGCCCACCAAGAGGCACCTGAAGCAGCTGTCGCTCGGCAGCGGCCTGCAGTGGCGGGGCCTGCACAGTTTTGGGACCGATTATGCCGACACGCTGGCCCTCTGGCACCGGCGCTTCGACCGTTGCACCGACTGGCTGGAGGCGCACGGTTACGATCGGCGCTTCCGTCGCATGTGGCGTTATTACCTCGCTTTCTGCGAGGCCGGTTTTCGCGCCCGCCAGATCGACGTGGTGCACTGCCTGATGCAAAAGGGCTGAGGTCGCCAGGTGACGCGGCCAGACTCCTCACTGATGGTCTACGCCATGCCGGCTGTTCCGCTGGCGTTCCTCGGCCTGCCGCTGTACGTGTATCTGCCCGCGCATTATGCCGATCTGCCGGGGCTGGGTCTGGCCACGGTAGGTGTGGTCTTGCTGATTGCGCGGCTGTTCGACCTGGTCACCGACCCCTTGGTCGGGTTGCTCACCGATCGCAGTCGCTCGCACCTGAGGCCGCAGTGGCTGATGACCCTGGGAGGTGTGCTGATGCTGACTGGGGCCTGGTGGCTGTTCAGGCCTAATCCGGATGCCGGACCCCTGTACCTGTTGATGACGCTGAGCGTCACCTATCTCGGCTGGACTCTGCTGGCGATACCGTACTACGCCCTGGGCGCCGAGCTCGGCGACCGGGCTGGTGGACAGACCGCCGTCGCGGCCTGGCGTGAGGCGGGGGTAATCTTCGGCACCCTCGCGGCACTGATCCTGCCGGCGGTTCTGAGCGCATACGGTGCGCTCGAGCTCAGCGCCATGGCCCTGCTCTGGCTGGTGCCGCCGGCCCTGATTGCGGGCTGGTTCGTGCATGACGCCCATGCCGCGCCCGGGCACGGCGCCTCCGGCGGGCTGCGCAGGATGTGGCAGGAGACCAGTCATGTCTCCCGTCAGGTGCTCGGAATCCATCTGCTCAACGCGACCGCGGGCGGTACCGCGGCGACGCTGTTCGTACTCTACGCGCGCGACGTAATCGGGCTCGACGAGGGCGGTAGCGGCTTACTCCTGCTGATCTACTTCACGGTCGGCCTGCTGTTCCTGCCGGTCTGGGTCGTGTATGCGCGGCGTGCAGGCCGGGTTCACGCCTGGCGCCTGGCGATGCTGATCGCGGCCATGGGTTTTCTGCCGGCGGCATTTCTCGGGCCAGGCGATCTGGTCGGTTTCGTCGCGGTCTGCGTGTTGACCGGGGCCACCCTGGGCGCCGATATCGCCATGCCGGCGGCCCTGCAGGCGCAGCTGGTGGTTTCCGAATCCAGGGCCATGGCGAAGCCCCGTGGCGGTGCACTGTTCGGCCTGTGGGGCATGGCCGGCAAGCTGGCTCTGGCGCTGGCGGCCGGTATTGCGCTGCCACTGCTGGCGTTGCTGTCGCATCCGACAGGTGGCCTGACCCAGGCCCAGGTGCTGCCCTGGCTGTATGCCGGCCTGCCGGTGCTGATCAAGCTGCTGGCCGTATTGGCGCTGCAGCGTTCGCAACTCATGAGGTCGTCGGCGCTGGATGCCGAATCGACCGGGGAGGATATCCATGCCCGTCAAACCATGGCCCGTACTGATCGCCTTGGCGATACTGCTGGGAGGCTGTAGCGTGATGCAACCGAAGGACTTCGAAGGCACCGAGCCGCACCTCGACCTGTTTGCCTACTTCGATGGCAGGACCCGGGCCTGGGGCATCTTCCAGGACCGCTCCGGCGACCTGAAACGCCAGTTCACGGTGGATATCCGGGGCGAGGTAGCGGGTGACGAGCTGACCCTCACGGAGGACTTTGTCTACGCAGATGGTGAGATCCAGCAGCGGATCTGGCGCATCCGGCGGGTGGACCGGCACCGCTACGAGGGGCGTGCCGACGATGTGGTCGGTGCCGCGACCGGTCTGGCCTATGGTCAGGCGCTGAACTGGCGTTACACCCTGCGCCTGCCCTACCGCGAGAGTGAAATCAACGTGCAGTTCGACGACTGGATGTTCCTGCAGACCGACGGTGTGCTGGTCAACCGCGCCACGGTCAGCAAGTTCGGGTTCAAGGTGGGCGAGGTGACCCTGTTCTTCAGCAAGGCAGGGCCCTCGACATGAAAGGACCGGTTTGCGGTGTGCTGCTCTGCTTTCTCTTGTTTGGCGGGGCGTCGGCGGCCGAGCGACTGTGGTTCGACGGTCAGCAGCTCGAGCTGAAGGCCCAGGCCCGTGCCTGTTATCTCGGTTTCATAGAATTGTACGACGTCGATTATTTCCGCGCCCCGGCCCAGGATACCAGCTGCATCAGGTTGTCCTACCTGCGTGAATTCGATGCAGCGACCCTTGGCGAGGCCACGCGCGAGGTGTT
>CAZCDY010000019.1:0-8208 GCA_964497145.1 uncultured Gammaproteobacteria bacterium | reverse complement strand
CCTGGAGGCCGACGGCAGCGGGATCCTGCAACGGGACGGCGCGCCAACCCTGCAGTTACCCTCGGTCGATTTTGCCCGGCGTTTTCTGCAGATCTGGGTGCAAGGTGAAGAAAGTCCGGACGACCCGGAGTGGGGATTCAGTAGTTGCTGATCCGAATATGACAATAATTAGACACGTGAGGCTGTGAGACCTGGTTATTCAAAAAATCTGGACAAAAAACTAGACAACGTGTTTATTGTCGCTACAATCTAAATCGAAAGTCGGACAAACAAAGAACATAGCTACGCCGAAGCGTTGTCCAGCATGTCTGGTGCTATCGGCCAACAAACCCGAAACCCGGGAATCAGGAGCAAGAACATGAGACTCTCGACGAAAAGCCGCTACGCCATCACCGCAATGCTGGATCTGGCTCTGAACGGAACGCAAGGTCCAGTGACCCTCTCAGACATATCCGAAAACCAGAGCATCTCGCTCTCGTATCTGGAGCAGTTGTTCGCATCGCTCCGTGCCAAGGGGCTGGTCCGGGGCGTACGCGGGCCGGGCGGGGGCTACTTTCTTGCACGGGATGCGGGCGAGATTTCGGTCGCAGACATTGTTTGCGCCGTTGATGAGTGGGTGGAGTACACGCGCAGTCCTGCTTATCTCAGCAAGAACAGCGAGGCCTCGCTCTCCTCGACGCGGGGACTCTGGGAGGATCTGAGCGAGCAATTGTTCGGTTTTCTTGCGGACGTCACGCTTGCAGAGCTGGTGCAGCGCGGCGAATACCGCGAGTCCGCGCCCCTCGGAAGAAGGCCGGTTCATGCTTTTGACGGCGTTCGGGGACGGGCGGCTTGATGGTTTGCCCGCCCCGGGGGGCGCTCTAGCCGACCGGGGCGGGGTTTGCCGGAGGGCCCGGAGATACGCCTAGCCGCCGACCGGCTGGAATCAGCCTTGATACGGCTACCCGTGGAAGAGGTGTGGTTCGACTTTGAACACCTCAAGCCATACCAGGGTATCCTGAGAGGGCGGCGTATCGTCCGGGTCGAGACGCATGGCAAAGCGATGCTGACTTGGTTCGACAATCAACTCAGCATATACAGCCATAATCAGCTTTACGGGCGTTGGGTGATCTGCAGGGCCCATGCCTATCCGCCGACCAATCGGCGGTTGCGGCTGGCGATCCATAATTCACGGAATTCCGCCCTGCTCTACAGTGCATCCGAAATCCAGGTTTTGACGCCCGCGCAGATCGCCCGACATGCCTACCTATCGGCGCTGGGTCCGGATGTCCTCTCTGGCGACGCCGCGTGCATACTGCAACAACTGCAGTCCGGAAAGCACCGTAGGAGGCGCCTCGGTGCACTACTGCTAGATCAGCGTTTTCTTGCAGGCGTTGGCAACTACCTGCGCAGCGAGATACTTTTCATCGCCCGACTGCACCCGGGTTTGCGACCGGCCGACTGCAGCAGCGCCGAACTCGAAACACTGGCGGAAGCCGCAGTGGCCGTATCCGGGCAGTCATATCGTCATCACGGCGTAACCAACGATCTTGCCAATGCGGGCGCGCTGAAATCGCAGGTACAGCCGCACGGTCAGTATCGCCACTGGGTGTTTGGTCGGGCAGACGAGCCCTGCCGCCAGTGCGGGGCAAAGGTCGTGCGGGACGTGGCCGCCGGCCGTCGCATCTATTTCTGCCCTGTCTGCCAGCCCGGCCCCGCATGAGGAATCTGTCGGTTCAGCGCTGGGTCTCCATTGTCTCGGCGCGGGAGCTGATCTCGCGTGCGAGGCCCCTGAAGATTACGAGATGCGCCGGTTCCATGGAAAACCAGTAAGCCAGGCCCAGGATACCGGCCGGGTGCCAATACGCCGTTGCCGTGATGCGCGTCTGGCCGTCGGTAACCGGGGTGATTTCGAATTCTAGAACGCCGGCACCGGGTGCGCGCATACCGAACGACAGCGTAAGCCGGCTTTCCGGCTCCACTCCGATGACCTCCCAGGAATCGATCCGGTCGCCAACACGGAGGTCTTGCGGATGGCGGCGGCCTCGCTGCATACCGCGGCCGCCGATCAGCCAGTCGAGCGATTCGCGTAGCGTCCACAGCGAATTGAGGTAGTAGTAACGATTATCCCCGCCAATAGCCGACACGACCTTCCACACCGACGCGGGGGATGCCCTGGAGACCGCGCTTCCTGACGCGCGCTTCGCGTAAAAGGCGTAGTCGATACGGTCTTTGCGCATTGAAAAAGCTCCTTCGACCCAGCGGGCCTGTACGTTGCTCTGACGCTCTGATTCGAACGCGGCCTCAACGCTCTCGCGAAAGTTGAGCAGGTGTTGCGGCACCAGGCGCCGCAGGGGCGCCGTATCTGCAGTGAAATCGTGCTTGAGCCCGCCTATGAGGGCCTGTGCAATGTTGGTGGGCACCGAGGTGACGTACTTGAGCCAATACGAGGACAATCGCGGTGACAGCAGGGGAACGGGCACGATGATCGGGTGGCGACGGCCAGCCGCCTTGGCCAGGATATGCATCATCTGCTCGTATGTCAGGATCTCCGGGCCCGCGGCATCGAATACCCCTCCGGCTGTCTCCTCATACTCTGGCAGGTGCAGCAGGTACTCCAACAGGTTTTCCAGCGCTATGGGTGGCGATTTCGATCTTACCCAGCGGGGTGTGATCATCAGCGGCAGGTGATATACCAGGTCTCGCATGACCTCGAAAGCAGCAGAGCCGGGTCCGACGATGATGCCGGCGCGAATCTCGGTGACATCAACACGGCCTTGACGCAGCTGGTCCCCCGTGTCGCGACGCGAAGTGATGTGTTCCGAATCTGCGTCGTCCGGTACCAGTCCACCAAGGTAGACGATCCGCCTCACGCCGGCCGCTTCGGCAGCCGCGGTAAAATTGGCTGCCGCCTGCAGATCGGTCTGGCCAAAGTGTCGGCCTGCAGCCATGGAATGCACGAGATAATAAGCGGTATCGACACGACCTAATGCAGCTGCGAGGGATGCCGGATCGAGAGCATCTGCGGCGCAGGTCTCGACGCCATCCCATTCGCGCGCCTCCAGGACTTCGCGGCGGCGCGAGGCGGCCCGCACCGGGATTCCACGCGTGCGCAGGTACGGGACGAGGTGCGATCCGATGTAGCCGCTGGCACCAAAAACCAGACGGAGCAGCTTGTTGCGGTCCGGGCCGTTCAATGTGTTTACGCGTTTGCTCATGGCGCCTGTATCGAAAACGCGGATGGTGGTCCCCTCCGGACACGCTGAGGCAGCGGCCGCGATACCGGATAGCCTAGGTTACAGACAAACCCGACTATCCACAGGGGACCTGTGGGGAGATCTACCGAACTTCCCCGGTCGCGCCTGATCCAAACAGGCACGATCAACGCGAGGAGTACCTCCCAATGTCTAGAAAGTTTCTTCCAGCATATCTGCTCGGTGCCGCACTGGCCGCCGGCGGCATCGCGGCACCGGTGCAGGCAGGGCATATGAGTCAAAGTGCCCATGGCCAGATGTCCGATTTCATGGCACACCACGGTTTTATGAAGCCCAGCGCCCGAGAGGACAAGAGCAGCCCGGCGAGATTGGGGGTGGCGATCGCCGCAATACCCCAGGCTGACCTGGACAGCCTCGACCTGGAGTACGGCGTGCGTATCCAGGAGGTGCTTGATGGATCCATCGCGCAAGACGCGGGGCTGCAAGCGGGGGATGTGGTCACGGGTATCAGCGATCGGCCTGCCTACTCGCCGGAGCGTTTGCAGCACCTGGTTGGGGAGGCTGCCGGTACGTCGACCATTGCGCTGATGCGCGATGGGGAATCCTTGCAGCTGACGGCGGCATTTCCAAAGCCCGAGACGGGCAGGGCGGTGCTGGGTGTGCGGATCCAGGAGATGACCGACGAACTCAAGGAGGCCTTTGGTACCGAGGGTGATGCGGGTGTACTGATCTCCCAGGTTGTGCCCGGCTCTGCGGCGAAGCAGGCCGGGCTGAAGGCGGGCGATGTGATCGTGTCCATGGGCGGTAGTGGGATCACGACTGTTGACGATGTCTACAATGCCCTTGAGGGCCGCTCGAAGGGCGATAGCCTCGACATCGCGATCGTGCGCGAGCGCGAGATGAGTGAGCTGGAGGTTGCGCTCGGTGGTGCTCCGCTCGAACATTCGTCACAAGCAAAACATCCGCATGGGACGACTGGACATGGCATGCCGGGTCACGGCGGTTACGGTCATGGCTTTCACGGATCCCACGGCATGATGCCCAAGCACGGTTGTGGCATGGGTAGGGGGCAGCGCAGTTCCTGAGCTCGCTGGCGAGCGGACATTTGCTGGTGTACCGGCGACCGTCCGACGCTTCCGCGGCGCTATCAAGGCGCAAATGGCAGGCCGAGAAAATCGAACAGTCCCCCAGAGTCGTCCGGACGCAATTTCTGCATTACCCGCAGCAGTTGCGTGGCCGTATACTCGGGAGTTTGCAATTGTCCCTCGGGGACATTGCGCTGGAAAGGTGCGGACAGTGCCGTGTCCGTGGTGCCGGGCTGCAGGCCTACGACGATATGGCGGCTTTTCTTGCGTGCCAGTTCGATCGCGAAATTCTTGATCAGCATGTTCAGTGCTGCCTTGCTGGCACGGTAGGCATGCCAGCCGCCCAGGCCGTTGTCGCTGATACTGCCGACGCGGGCGGAGACAATCCCGACCCTACAGGCATTTGACGGGTTAAGGCGAGTGATAAGCTGCTTGAGCAGCAGCGCGGGGCCGACTGCGTTTATCCGGTAGGCGTGCATCAAGTGGCTGGCATCGAGGCTCTTATAGGTTTTTTCCGGCCCGTATCTGTCGTCGTGCAGCCAGCCCGTCGCAATGAAGATCCAGTCAATCAGGGGCGTTTGCGGGATCTGGGCAACGCCATCTTCTATCTGGGCTTCGTCGCTGATATCGAGACGCACATCGACTGTTTCCGCAGCCAGTGGCCGCAGCCTGGAAGGGTCGCGCGCCATTCTTGCGATCCGGGCTGACGGGAATTTGTGTGCGACCTGTTCGCAGAAAGCGCTGCCGATACCCCCCGTTGCACCCGCGACGAGGATGCACTGAGGGTCTGATCCCGCATGATCGCCTGGGCGCTCCAGCAATGAGCTATTGATATCCAAGCGGCCCCTGTGCCTTTATTTCAAATGACGGCCGCCGTCGACAGGCAGCACCCGGCCCGTCACGTATCGGCTGGTAAACAGGTAGTCGACAGCGTGTTGCAGTTCGTCCCATCCGCCTTCGCGTTGCATCAGGCTTTTGCCTACCGCGTGCTCGCGGTAACTCTGATCATCGTTCTCGTTAAACGACAGGAGTGCCGGCGCCAGGCTGTTGACCTTGACCTTGGGGGCAAGTTTGGCGGCGAATGAAAGTGTCAGGTTGTCCTGTGCCGCTTTGCTCGCCGCATAGGCGATGTGCTTTTTGCTGCCGCGGCTGCTCACATAGTCGCCGATGTGAACGATATCTGCGTGTGAGTCGCTGCATGCCTGCAGCAGCGGCGACAGCGCATGATTGATCCGGTAGGGCACGTTGGCGTGCACACGCATCATTTTTTCCATGATCTCGTCGAGCGGAATGTCTGCATCGTCGCTGACCCATGCCGATGCGTTATGGATGATCCCGCGAAGCCTCTGGTGCCTGGTGGTGATCGCATCGATCAGCTGCGCCACTTCGTCCCGCTTGTCGAAATCGCAGCGGTGTAGCTCGGCCCCGAGTTCTTCCAGTGCTTCCAGGCTGGCGTATCGGGTGCGGAATGTACCGATGACCGGCATGCCGCGCTGCAGGAACGCCTTTGCAATATGAAAGCCTGCCCGCCTGCCAACACCGGTGATCAGCGTAGGGTCTGCTGTCATGGGTTCAGGAATTCCGCGCGTGTGTGGATATTGTCTATGAAGCAGCCGCCCAGCGCAGTCGTGCTGGTCTGCGAGTTGCTGTCCATCACCCCGCGGGACTTTACGCAGTAGTGGGTCGCGTCAATGCTGACAGCGACGTTCTCGGTGCCTAGAAGCGTCTGCAATGCAACCAGTATCTGACGCGTCAGACGTTCCTGGACCTGCGGTCGCTGGGCGAAGAATCGTACGATCCGGTTGATCTTGGACAGACCGATGATCTTCTCGCCAGGGATGTAGGCTACCTTGGCAACGCCGTCGATGGTCACGAAGTGGTGTTCACAGGTGCTGGTCAGGTCGATATCGCGGACCTTCACCATTTCGTTCGCACCCATCTTGTTCTCGATCAGAGAGAGTCTGGGAAACTTGGTGTAATCGAGACCGGAGAAGATCTCTCGCACGTACATTTTCGAAATGCGATGCGGCGTCTCCGCCAGGCTGTCGTCTCGCAGGTCGAGCCCGAGCGTATCCATCACCTCGGTCATGAGGCCCTTGATGCGTTCGTACTTCTGTTCGCTGCTCAGGCCGGTCTCGATCATCGGTGTTTCGAGACCCTGCTCGACAAGCGTATCTCTTACCAGGGTGGCTTCGAGGCTGAGCTCAGGATGCTGCGTTAAGCGTACGGGGGTAATGTTCATATCGGTCCTCGATGTTTGCATGGTTGTGTGCTTTCGAGAATTCCAGCGTGAGCGACACCGAATCCGCGAATCGCAATGCGTGTGGTTTGTCGACGGTAACCAGGGCGCGGTCAACGGCGGGGTCGCTGCTGCAAATCCCGATAAGATCGCCGACGAGCTTCTCCAGAAGAAGAAAGCGCCCTTCCTCCACGTGTTTTATGATGGCCTTGCTTATCACCTTGTAATCGAGCGCTCCCGAGACCTCGTCTCGCAAGGCAGCCGGTGTCACCTTGTGGTGGATTTCGGCGTTGACCACGATGTCCTGCTGCTTTGTCCGTTCGTCGGGGTTGAAACCGATAAAGGTCCGAAGTCTGAGGTTGCTTATCCTGATCACTGCTTTGTAGTCGGGCATGCTGTCTGTTCCGGCTGGGTTGGTTCGGTTACGCGAAGCGGGCGTGAGTGCTCCACGCTGGTCTGAAACGATTGCTCGAGCATGCATCCCGGGCTAAAAAAATGTCAGTTTGCCCGGGTGCGCCGGTCCAGTCGCGGGCTCCTGTGCCACCGTGCCGCTAGGCAGCTGCCGGTATTGCGCATGCAGTATTGCCGCATGTTGTAGCGCAGCATCCGGGAGGTGCCCGCAGTTAGCTCGGTCCGGCGCAAGCGTCAAGTTCGCCCCCAGATAACCGCTTTGCTCGTCGCTCTTGGTCATGACAGGCGGTGGCGTTGCCCCACCTGTCGCCACGTGGGTCGGTTGGCTTTCCGACGCCGACGTTCCGGCGGTCTGTGCCGAAAGTCCCGGTGCGGGCGCGATCGCCAGCCCCACCGCGTAAACTAGCCCGATGACCACCACCGACCCTGGCAAGCCGTATATCTTCATGTCCATCAGTCCGCCTCTGCACCCTCTTGGTTTGTCCGTCGCCGCCCGCCCGCTGTTGCGTCTGCTGAGTGAACGGATTTTGTCTCGTTATTTGGGCCTGCAATGGCCACGATTGGAAGATAGCATGTTCGGATGTCCTAAAACTGTCTAAAAAAAGTAGAAATAGAAATGGACGCTGTGCAGGCGTTTGTCTCACACTGCACCTTTGACTCCCCAGCAGCGACTGCACGGCCCCCAAGAGGCGCGGGATGCGGACAGCATTCAGTTCGATTGGCCGTTTGGCGGCTGGGTAGCGTGCTGGGCGATGCATCATTGACGCGGAAGGAGTGGCAGTCATGAACACAGGGGGCGATGTTCTACTTGGCGGCCCGTCCGGGGCATCGGCCGACAGCGACCGGTCGATTCAAAGTGACGACTCCATCATGCGTGTTGCGGTCATCGGTGCGGGAGTGTCGGGCCTGTCCGCGGCGCGCGTCCTGCACGACCACGGGTATCCGGTAAGGGTGTTTGAGAAGTCCCGCGGCCTGGGTGGTCGCGCGGCCACGCGGCGTGTCTATGGGGTCAGCTTCGATCACGGCGCCCAATACTTCACCGTACGCGATCCAGGTTTCCGGCAGGCCGTTGAGGCGTGGTGCGAAAGTGGTGTGGTAGAACCCTGGCGCGCGCGTATCGGCAAGGTCGAGGCCAGCGGGATAAAGGCCTCACCCGACGGGCAGCAGCGCTATGTGGCTGTCCCCGGGATGAGCGCACTGGGCGGACATCTTGGCGCTGACCTGGACGTCCACAGACAGGTGCGGGTGTTACCGCCCAGGCGTGAAGGACAGCGATGGC
>CAZCDY010000018.1:32805-36081 GCA_964497145.1 uncultured Gammaproteobacteria bacterium | reverse complement strand
CTTCGAAATGATGCGCGCCATGGTGCAGATGGGCATGGACCGGGGGGAGATCGAACGACTCGACGTACTGGCTGCCTCCAGCTGCCTGTTCGGTGGCGCCATACGGGTGATCACCTCGCAACTCGACGGCATTCTGGACAAACCACTCGATCAATATCTCGATGATGTCTGGGCCTGTTCCTGGCGCGCAGTGGCTGCTCCTTGAGCACAATTTAAACACCGGAACCGGCTGCCATTTTAGTCCGGTGGACGGACAGATCAGCACGAGAAGGAGGCACGATGACCCCAAAGACAGATACCCAGGCCGACTACTGCACTATGTGCGTCTTCTACCCCTCGAATCTGCCCGCCGGCGCCTATTCGGCCGATGACTACCGCATGCTACAGGCAAAGAGCTGCTGCTTCGATTTCGAGCCCGGGGATCGCGACTGCGAACAGACCCGCAAGACGAGCTGCTCCCTGCTCGATCTGGAACACCTCAGGCAAAAACCATGAACCAAGGAAATTTCCGCGTGGCCGACAAGACTGCCGGGCTGCTCAGCGCAATGCTGATGCTCTTTATCACCCATCTCGTGTTCGCCGACGGCCCCATCATCAGCGACAAAGCGGCACTGGCTGACCTGAAGACCGGAAAAGCTGTGTTTTTGATCGATATAGGCGACGCCAAAAAACTGAATTTCTATCTGGAGGTCATCCAGGGCACGCACAAGGGAATGAAATCGCAGGGTGTGGAACCGGACTTCGTGCTGGTGTACATCGGGCCCAGCGTGAAATACCTCACGACCTCGCCCTCAGAGGCAACGGAGCAGGCGGCCGCAGGCGTCCTGCTGGATATCGAGTCCAATGTTGCAAAGCTTGCCTCACTGGGAGTGCGGCAGGAGATCTGCGCCGTCGCGACCCGGGTCTTCAAGATCGACAACGACACCCCGGTACCCGGACTGACGCTGGTCGCAGACGGTTTCGTCTCACTGATCGGTTATCAGGCCCAGGGTTATCACCTGGTGCCGGTTTTTTAGCCTTTTTTCAACGCAACCCAGCGAGGACGGTTCGTGGCCGGGCTGGAGCACCCAATTGCTCAAAACCGCCAGACCAGCGGCACCAACGCGACCGTCACTCCCCCCACCAACAGCGTGAGCGGCAAGCCGATACGCACGAAATCGGCGAACCTGTAACCGCCTGCGTTATACACCATCAGGTTGGTCTGGTAACCGATCGGTGTGGCAAAACTGGCCGACGCGGCCACCATGATGGTGATGGCGAAGGGCATCATATCCAGACCCATGTGGTGAGCGGCAGACAGGGCGATGGGAAACGCCAGTACCGCGGCGACATTGTTGGTGGCGACCGCGGACAACAATGCGGTGGCGACGAACACCAGCACCAATGTGGCCCATGGGTTACCACCAGCCAGGCTGACGATACCGTCGGCCAGGACGCCCGCCGCCCCGGTCTTTTGCAGAGCCGCGCCGATGCCGAAAGATGTGGCGATGACTACCAGGACCTGCCAGTCGGGTGCCTGGCGCGCGGCGCGCCCGCTGGTGCAACCCGAAACAATCATCAGACCGGCGGCCACCAGGGCGGCCTCCAGCATGCTCAGCAATCCGCTCGCCGCCACCAGGACCATGCCGGACACGATGGCCAGCGCGACCGGCGCACCCTGGTGATTCGGCGGGTGAAATCCGCCGACCTCGCTCACCAGCAGAAAGTCCCGCGAGCGACCCTGCTGGTCAATGAAATCGGGTCGCGCCTCGAGCAGCAGCGTGTCTCCTGTGCGCAGCACCATATCGCCAATCTTTCCACGCAGGCGCTCGCCGTTGCGGGCCAGGGCGATGATGGCGGCGCGATAGCGCGTCCGAAAACGCCCCTCGCGCACACTCTTGCCCACCAACGGACAGGTATCGGATACCACCGCCTCGAAGAAGCTGCGATCCTTGCGATCACCCACCAATTTGGACACCTGATCGGTCGCAGGTGCCAGACCGCGGATGCGATGCAGATCGACCACGGATTCGATGTCACCTGCGAAAACCAGCCGGTCGTTGGCCTGCAGCCGTTCGTGCGGCCCCACCGCAGGCAGAATCGTGCCACCGCGCTCGATCTCGGCGAGGAACAGTCCCGGCAGCGAGCGCAAACCCGCCTTCTCGATACTGCAACCCTGCAACGGGCTACCCTCCTCCACCATCAGCTCCGCCGTGTACTCACGCACATTGTCACCATTCACCAATGGCTGCTCGCGATCAGGCAGTAGCCTAGCGCTGAACAGCAGGACGAACAGGAACACAGCCACCGTGACGGGCAGCCCGACCCACGCAAGGTCGAACATCTGCAGCCCGGGCAGACCGGCCTGATCTACCAGCAGACCGTTTACCACCAGATTCGTGCTGGTGCCGATCAGGGTGCAGGTTCCACCGGCAATGCTGGCGTAACTCAGGGGGATGAGCAGTCGGGAAAGGCTCAGCTTGTTGCGCCGCGCCCACACCTTGACTGCTGGCACAAAGACGGCCACCACCGGCGTATTGTTGAGGAAGGCGCTGAAAGCGGCCGCCGGAAGCATCAGTCTCGCCTGCGCCTGGCGCGTGCTGCGTGGTCGCCCCAGGATATGCTGCACAATCCATGCGACCGCCCCCGTCTCGGTCAGCCCACTGACCACAACGTAGAGCACAGCCACGGTCAGCATGCCCTGGTTGGCGAATCCTGCCAGCGCCTCTCCGGGTAGCAGCACGCCGGACAGCAACAAGATGGTCAGTCCCGCGGCCATGACGATATCGGGCGACACCCAGGTGAAGGCCATGATGGCGAAACAGGCCACCACCACACTCAAGGTCAGCCAGGCTTCCCAAGCCATACATCACATCTAAGCAGTAAAGAAGCCACTACAGGCAGACCTGCATCCGGAACGCCCTCCGGGATCAACATCCTACAGATGAAACACCCATTGGCGTGTCATTTCAATCGTCGTAAACGGGTCAGAATCCCGCCATTTCGCTGCGAGTCCGCCGTGCAGGCATCTCAGGCAAGGTTCGCACCACCCGGCGGCTATCGGTCCACGCCGACTGTCCTGACTATTCAATCAGTTCCCAGGCATTTCCGTCCGGGTCACGGCAAAACAGCGCACGCCGACCGGACTTGCTCATAGTGTAAGGAAACCCTGCTTCTTCCAATCGCTGCGCGAAGGCGTCCAGGCTGCTCACAGAGACAGCCGTATGCCGGTCGCGACCACCATGCACCGGTCGCCCCGCAACCGGATCGGGATTGGGCAGTTCAAGCAGGTGCAGC
>CAZCDY010000018.1:0-32737 GCA_964497145.1 uncultured Gammaproteobacteria bacterium | reverse complement strand
GGATCAAGTTTCAAACCCAGGATATCCTGGTAAAACTCGAGCGCTCGCGCCGTATCCGCCACGATCAAGCTCACGTGATGCAGGCCGTTTACCGATGTCATTCCGGTTCCTCCTCTTGCAGGATGGCGATCACCGCCGCCGTCAATATCAATATCCCCCCCAGCCACTCCTGAATCGAAACCACCTCGGAGGCGAGCAGCCAGGCGGAGGCCGCACCGACCACCAGTTCGAACAGCATGATCACCGCGGACCTCTGCACCGGCATATGGGTGACACCATAGACCACCGCCAGGGTGGACAGCATGAACCCCCCCACGCCCAGCACCATGGTCCAGAACCAGGCACTTGGCGGCGCCTGCGGCAATGCTGCTGACTGCACCAGCAGGAAAGCGATGGACACAAGGACCACACCCAACCAGGCCAGATGGGTCTTGGCACGCACGCCCAGGCCGGTGATCCGCCGCGTCATCACGTTATTGAGCGCAAACGCCAGGCCGGCACTGGCCGCCAGCAGGTCAGCTTGGTTGAACGGCACATGCCCGACGGCTGGATCCCACAGCATGATGAGGGCACCACCGATCCCCAGCCCCAGCATCAGCCAGGAGCGCCAGTTCAGCGTCTCCTGCAGCAGCCAGCGGCCCAGGATCACGGTCCAGATCGGCGACAGATAAAACAGCAGCAATACCCGTAATACCTCGCCCTCGAGCACCGCGAGGACAAAGGCGACATTGGTCCAGCCGGCTGCCAGCACCAGGGTCAGCGCGTCCCAGGGCTGTGCGCGCAGGCCATCGGTCGAAAAGCGCACAAAGGGCGAGAAGACCACGAAAGCCGTCGCGTAGGCGACCAGGGTCAGCCAGCCCCCCTGCATCCCCATGGACTCCAGTAATCGCGAGGGATACCAGACCAGGCCCCAGAAAGTCGCACCGTAAAGCAACCCCAAAACCGGCCCGATTCTTCCCGCCGAAGCATTCATTAAACTGATCGCCTATAATCGGCCGCCCGGAAACACGCTGTCAGCTGCATGAACCCCGACCTGGATAAACTTCAGCCCTACCCCTTCGAGAAGCTCAACGCGCTCAAGGCAGGTACAACACCGTCATCGAAACCGCACATTGCGCTATCGATCGGCGAGCCGAAGCATGCCACACCGGGACTGATTGCGGCAGCGTTGCAGGAACACCTGCAAACCGGACTGGCGACCTATCCGCTCACCAAGGGGATGCCGGCACTGCGCACAGCCATCTGTGACTGGTTGACAAAGCGCTTCCAGCTCCCGTCCGGCTCGCTGGATCCGGAACACCATGCACTGCCGGTCAACGGCACCCGCGAGGCCTTGTTCGCCTTTGCCCAGGCCGTGGTCGACCATGACAAGTCCGGCCTGGTCGTGTCACCGAACCCCTTTTATCAGATCTATGAAGGTGCGGCCCTGCTCGCCGGTGCCACGCCTCACTTCATCCCTTGTGCCGTCGACAAGGGCTACCTGCCGGACTTCGATGCCGTCGGCACAGAGGTCTGGGACCGATGCCAGCTACTGTTCCTGTGCTCGCCGGGCAACCCGACCGGCGCGGTGATCCCGCAATCGATCCTGCAGCAGCTGATCCGCCTGGCCGAGCGGCATGATTTCGTTATCGCCTCCGACGAGTGCTATTCCGAGATCTATTTCGACGAAAACAACCCGCCGGTGGGTCTTTTGCAGGCCAGCGCGGCCATGGGGAATACCGATTACCGCCGCTGCGTGGTGTTTCACAGCCTGTCCAAGCGCTCCAATGCACCCGGCCTGCGCTCCGGTTTCATCGCCGGCGATGCCGATCTGCTGGCCGGCTTCCTGCGCTACCGGACCTACCATGGCTGTGCCATGCCGGTGCAGCACCAGTACGCCAGCATCGCCGCATGGCAGGACGAAAACCACGTGCGCGACAACCGCCGCCAGTACCGGGAAAAATTCGACGCGGTGCTCGACACGCTCGACGGCTGCCTGGACGTGGCCCGACCTGATGCCGGTTTCTATCTCTGGCCGAAGACGCCGGTCAGCGACGAGGACTTTGCGCGCGGGCTGTTCGCGCAGCAGCACGTAACCGTGTTGCCCGGTCGTTACCTTTCGCGTGACGTCAATGGATTCAACCCGGGCGCCGGGCATGTGCGAATGGCGCTGGTTGCGACCGCAGAGGAATGCATCGAGGCCGCCAACCGAATCAAACAGTTCGTAAACAATCTTTAAGAACCCAGCAATACCCAGGAGACCGTCATGAGTGACATTCAGTCCATCATCGTCGATGCATTCGAAAATCGCGCCGACATCACCCCCCGCAATGTAGGCACCGGCGTGCGCGATGCCGTGATGGAGGCCATCGACCAGCTGGATCGCGGAGAGATCCGGGTCGCGGAAAAACGTGATGGCGATTGGATCGTCAACGACTGGGTAAAAAAGGCCGTATTGCTTTCCTTCCGCATCAATGACAACGAATTCATCAAGGGGGGATTCACCAACTATTACGACAAGGTGGAGTCCAAGTATGCCGACTACAATTCGCGCGAGTTCCGCGAGTCGGGCGTGCGCATCGTGCCACCGGCAACCGCGCGCAAGGGCTCCTATATCGCGCCCAGCTGTGTCCTGATGCCCTCCTACGTGAACATCGGCGCCTATGTCGACTCGGGCACCATGGTGGACACCTGGGCCACCGTCGGCTCCTGCGCACAGATCGGCAAGAATGTTCACCTCTCGGGCGGCGTCGGGATCGGCGGCGTACTCGAGCCGCTGCAGGCCGCACCCACGATCATCGAAGACAACTGCTTCATCGGCGCACGTTCCGAGGTGGTGGAAGGCGTTATCGTCGAGCAGGGTTCTGTTATCTCGATGGGCGTCTACATCGGCCAATCCACGCGCATCTACGATCGTGAGAGCGACGAGATCCTGTACGGCCGCATTCCGGCAGGCTCGGTTGTCGTCTCCGGCAATCTGCCGTCCAAGGATGGGAAATACAGCCTTTACTGTGCCGTGATCGTCAAGCGCGTCGACGAAAAGACCCGCTCGAAGGTCGGCATAAACGAACTGCTGCGGGATATCTGACCGAACGGGGGCTTTATGCAAAGCGGCGGAGAGATCACAAAGGGTTTTCGTTTTGAATCCTTTTCGCCCTTTGCAGAACCTCCGCGAGTTCTGCGTTCCCAGGAATTGTTATGATCAAGTTATTCGGAATCCCCAACTGCGACACCATGAAAAAGGCCCGGGCATGGCTGACTGATCATGGAATCGACTACGAGTTTCACGACTACAAGAAGGCCGGTATCGATGAAGGTCTTCTGAAGGGCTGGGTCGGCGAACTCGGCTGGAAGCCGCTGCTGAACACCCGCGGCATGATGTGGCGCAAGGTTCCCCAAGAGGTCAAGGACAGCATAGACGAGACGTCGGCGATCGCCCTGATGATCGAGACCCCGAGCATCATCAAACGCCCGGTCCTGGACACCGGCAAGCAAAGGCATGTCGGTTTCAAGCCGGACCAGTACGAGCAGATTTTCAGAAAATAGGCGTACCGAGCGCATGGCGAGACACGGAAACCGCCGGGTGTCCTGAGGGTCATAACCCGGAATACCCTGCACCCTTTCTCCTCTGCGACCGCTGCGTCCCATACAATACACCGCATGAGCGCAACACTTGACCTCGCCATCGATCTGATCTCCCGTCCGTCGGTCACCCCGGAGGATGAAGGCTGCCAGGCCCTGATGATGGACCGCCTGGCCGCTTTGGGTTTTCACAATGAGCCCATGCGCTTCGAGGACGTGGACAATTTCTGGGCAAGACGCGGCAATTCAGGCCCGGTGTTCTGTTTTGCCGGCCATACCGACGTGGTACCTACCGGCCCAGTCGATGAATGGGTGTCGGACCCCTTCAAGCCCGTGATCCGTGACGGCCTGCTGTATGGACGCGGCAGCGCCGACATGAAAGGTTCGCTGGCCGCGATGCTGACCGCCACCGAACGCTTTGTTACAAGGCATCCGGACCACAAGGGCTCGATCGCCTTTCTGATCACCAGCGACGAGGAAGGGCCGGCGCAAAACGGCACCGTGAAGGTGATCGATGCACTCGAGGCCCGCAGTGAGAAGATAGACTGGTGCCTGGTCGGCGAGCCCTCCTCAACCCGGCATGTCGGCGATGTGGTCAAGAACGGACGCCGCGGTTCGCTCGGCTGTGTGCTCGATGTGCGTGGCATCCAGGGCCATGTGGCCTATCCTCATCTGGCCAGAAACCCTGTTCACCAGGTGGCCCCGGCACTGGCGGAACTGGCCGAGACCGAATGGGACCAGGGCAACGAATTCTTTCCCGAGACCACCTTCCAGGTCTCCAACATCCGTGCCGGCACCGGCGCGACCAATGTGATCCCCGGTGCCTGCCAGGTGGTGTTCAACTTCCGTTTTTCGACCGAGACAACACCGGAACTCCTGCGCGAAAGGGTCGAGGCCGTTCTTGACGGCCACGGGCTCGACTACGCAATCGACTGGCACCTGTCGGGCCTTCCCTTCCTCACGCCGCGCGGTGAGCTGGTCGAGGCGGCGCAGAAGGCGATAAAGGTGGTGGCCGGACTTGAAACCGAACTGTCGACCGCCGGCGGCACCTCAGACGGCCGCTTCATTGCGCCTACAGGGGCCCAGGTACTCGAACTCGGACCGCTGAACACAACCATCCACCAGGTTGACGAGTGCGTCAGCGTCGAGGATCTCGAGCTTCTGTCTTCCATGTACGAGCAAATCCTGGAAAATCTGCTGTGCTGACTGCCGGTCTTTAGACAGGCTTCCCATAGGAGGCCCTCGCGACCCTGCCCGCCGTTTGATAAAGATACCGGGCTAAGACGCACCCTGCGTCATCACCGCACACGATTGACCAGCCTGCTTCAGACGAGCACAGATACCCCGGGCATCCGACCTGCTCATGGGACCCGTCTGCACGCGATGAATCGTTTTCCCTTTCACACTGGTCCTGTCCAGAATCAGCCTGCGTGAACCGAGCAGCCCAGGATACTTCTTGCGGTACAGGGTCCATGCGTCCTGAGCCTGCTGTGCTGAACTGAAGGCCCCAAGCTGAATGCGGTATGCCTCCTCGAGGGCCGGCTGTTCGGGCGCACGGGTGTTTTCCGTCAGGTCCTTATTCACCGCAAGGCTGTCCTCCGGCACCAGGAACAGGCTGTACTTCAATGGGACCTGGCGGCGGCGCACGACAGCAGGTCTCGGATCCTCTTGGGTACTGATCCGAGCATCCACCGGGGGCGCCTGATCGGGTCGAGCCCTGGCGATCTCGCCGGCCTTGGCCCCGTGTGCAACCAGCAGTTGCGCCACCTCTTCGTGGCCATTGCGCCTCGCCCAATCCAGCGGGGTGACGCCTGCCTTGGTGCGCACATTAACCCGCGCGCCGTGCTCGACCAGCAGCCTGACCACGCGGACATGACCGTTGTAGGCTGCAAGGTGCAAAGGCGTACCACCCGTATTCAGACGCGCATCGATATCGGCGCCAGCGATGATGAGTCGACTTATCCCGGCTTCGTCGCCATTGAACGCCATCCAATGCATTGGCGTCCCTCCCTGACCACCACCGGCACGGACCCTGACTCCCAAGTCCGGCTTGGCATCCAGCGGCACGCCTTCATCAGTCTCAACCATGTCCAGATTGAGTTCAGCCGACGCGGGCATGACGAAAGCAAAGCAGGCCAGCAATATTGCCCGGGCAGTTGAGTCCATCGTCGACATGTCTTTCGTATTCCCTTGATCCGATGCCATGCACCCGGACATTCTATCGGTTTGTGATCCCGGCAATCAGCGTTTCTTGCCGCGTTGCGAGGCGCAAGCTGGCAGCATCCGCAGCACGGTGCCGCAGGCCGAAGATGGGAAACAGAGGTGCAAAACGGAGAGCCGATATGGATCGCCTGTTGCGCCAAAGATCGCAGACAGGACGGGCCCATCCCGAGCCTATTGCTGCAAGAACTCCTGACTCAGGCGCAGCTGCAGCAACTTGGCCTGTTTGAACGACTCTTTGAGCATCATCCGCTGTGGCGCCGTCAGCTCGGAGGGATTTACACGGTTGATTTCATCATAGTCGCCACCTGCCAGCTGACGCTGAATCCGCAAGCGTTGAATGAAATCAAAGGCCTCTACCGAGGCTGCCGTATCAGCGTTTGAACGCCTCATCGCCAGACCGACCGCTCTGAGACGCTCAACCGTGTTGCTCGTCCACACACCATGCTGCAGGGCCCAGATACGGGCTGAATCCACGAATGGCCGGGAACCCCGCGTCTTCAGATCTATGGTATGCGGATGCCGATGACGACTGTCATACGAAAAATTCCCGAACCAGCCCAGCGAAGGTTTGCAGCCGAGTGCCTGTTCGGCCATGCCGCGAAGAAATCGCGGCCACCGCGACGGTTGCGGCAACAGCCATTGATGCAACTCGTCGACCAGGTCGTCCTGACCGTAGAGTGGGCGGAAGTCGAAAAAGATGGACGCGTTCAGCAGGGCCTCAGGGTCCGGTTCCTCCATCCATGTACTGAAGCGCTTTCGCCATTCCTGTACCGACAGACACCAGACCGGATTACCCGCCATGATGTCGCCCGGGCACAGCATGAAGCCGCAGATATCCAGGGCACGATTGACTGCCTGCGTAAACGGCAGCAGGGCATTGCGCACCGCGTCCGTATCGGACTCGTTCTCTGGCAGGAAGATCAGGCCGTTGTCCTGATCACTGGCAAACGCCTGCTCCAGCCGCCCCTCCGAGCCAAACACCACCCAGCACCAGGACACGGGCGGCAGATCGAACTCATCTGCCACCAGCTCGATCACCCGGATGTTGATCAGATCATTCAAACCGGACATCCACTTGCAAAGCGCCTCGATACCCATGCCATTCACGAACAACTCGTGCGCTCGCGCACGCACCGCTTGGGCTGCATCGGCCATACTGTCGATGTTGTCGGCCAGATTGATGCGTTCGACCAGTCCCTCGGCGCCACCCTCGCGAAACCCCGGCAGGTCTTCGGGCAGAAGCAGGTTGAACAGTCGGCCATCTGACTCGAGCAGCACCAGGTGACGCAGTCGGCCGCGTGTCATGGTGACCCGGGCGCGGTGCACAGGGGCATCCACCGGCAGGGTCACCGGTGCTGCAGTCATGAAGGTGAAGGTAGGATCGGTCAAAGCCGCTTTTTTCAGGGTAATGGCCTCTACCAGGTCATGCAGTGTCACTATTCCAAGGGGCGCATCAGGGTTTTCAGCCACCACCCCGGCCTGCACATCGGCCTGATTGAGCGAAAACAGGGTGTCTCTGATGGTCGCATCCGGCCTGACAATCAGCAGCTCGCGACGGACCAGCCTTCGCAACGGCGGCTCCCCCAGTTCCAGTTCGGTATCCAAGGGGGCAAAAAGCGTGGCCTTCTTTTCCCCGTCGGATAACCTGGCAGCGCGTGATTGCGGCATCATCGATATTAATCCTCTGCACGATTCCGGTTCAGCAGCTCATGCACCTTGGCCACCAGCTCATGGGTCGAAAACGGTTTGGTAATATAAGCATCGGCCCCCAGGGATAAACCCTTCTTCATTTCGGCCTCGCGTCCCTTCGCGGTCAACATCAAAATCGGCATTCCCGAAAATTTCGGATCGGCGCGCACCTCGGCACAGACCTCGAACCCGTTCTTGCGCGGCATCATCACGTCGAGAATCATCAGATCGGGCGCAGTAGAGGCCAGCAAGTCGACCGCCTCCTGGCCGTCGCTGGCCGTGACGACGTCAAGGCCGTCGCGCTGCATCAGAAACTCCACCGACAACACGATATTGGGCTCATCATCCACGATCAGGACTTTCTTCGGCATCTGTTTCCCCGCGCTAATCACTATTGCCCTTCACAGGCAGCTCAAAGGTAAAGGTAGCACCATTCTCCGGCCGGCTTTCCACCCAGATCCGCCCACCGAGATGCTCGATGATTCTGCGGCTGATCGGCAGCCCCAGGCCTGTACCAACCGGTTTCTCGGTACCTCCGGAGCCCTGGCGGAACTTTTCAAAGATGTTCGGCTGATCTTCCAGCGCTATTCCGGGACCGTTGTCCGACACACTGACACTGCAAACCCCGGGCCCTGCAACAATTTGAACCCGGACGACACCCGCGTCCTGCGGCGCATACTTAACGGCGTTCGACAACAGGTTGACTATGACCTGCATCAGACGATCCCGGTCGACGCTGACGATACAGGGATGACCGGGCACCTCACTGACCACCCGAGCCCGGCGCTCTTCGAAAAGCTGTTCCGTCGCCGCGGTGGCCTCGTTGACAAGCTCTGCCACATCCACCAGCTCGGAACGCCAATCGGCATGACCGGACTCGATCTTGGCCAGATCGAGCACCTGGTTGACCAGGCGGGAAAGGCGTTTGGTTTCATTGACGACGATGCCAAGAAAACGATGGCGCTTTTCCAGCTCAACTTTGGGGTCGTCATACAGGATTTCAGAGAACGCACGTATCGATGCCAGGGGTGTGCGCAGTTCATGCGTGACGGACGACATGAAGTCGTCTTTCACCCTGTCAATCTGTTTCAGCTGCTCGTTCGCCTCCTGCAACTCCCGGCTGGCGGCCTCCAACTGCAGTGACTTCTGTTCCAGCTCGCGACTATAGGCACGGATCTGCGAGGCCTCATCGAGAATGTGCAGCACCTCATCCAGCCCCAGCGTCTCCTCGGCGGTAACCGATGCCACCATCACCCGCGCCGAGGCACTCCCGATGGCACCGGCCAGCAGGGTCTCGGCGAAATGCACGGTCTCCGCGTCGGCGGGAAGCCCGCCAAAATCCTGAATCTCGCGGTCTGCAGCATATTGTCTGAACGCTCGCCCTGCCCGTTCTTTTCCCAGGAAGCGCTCGGCAAGGCCGAATAATTCCTTGACCTCGGCTTTGCCGCGCCAAAGGCCGATACCCAGCGGACGTTCATGCTTGAGCGCGTCGACAAACAGCGTCGCCTGTGTCGCCTCATGGACGTTAGGGGCGCGCCTTAGTGAGAAAAACAGATAGGCGCCGATATTGAACACCATGCTCCAGAACAGGCAGTGGGTGATCTCGTTCATCCCGGTGAGACCGAACAGCTCCTGTGGACGCAGCAGCTCTATTCCAAAGGGTCCCTCCTCGAGAAAACTGCCAGGCAGCCAGCCCGATTTGGCAAAAGAGGGCAGCAGCAGCGTGTACATCCAGATGCCGAACCCCGCGAGCAGACCGGCCAGTGCGCCGGCATGGGTACCTCCCCGCCAATAAAGGCCGATGAACATCGCCGGTGCGAACTGGGCAACGGCCAGGAAGCTGATCAGGCCGATGCTGACCAGCGCATAAGCCTCTCCGGCGAGGTGAAAATACAGGTAACCGAGGAGAAGAATCACGATGATGGCGCCACGCCGGATCTTCAGCAGCAGCTGACTCAGGTCGGCCTCGGGGGGCATCCGCTTCCAACGCCGCAACAAACCGGGCATGATCAGGTCATTGCACACCATGGTCGACAGTGCGATCGTCTCCACAATCACCATCCCGGTTGCCGCAGACAGGCCACCTATGAACGCGAGCAGGGAAAGCGCTCCCTGGTCGTGCGCCATCGGCAGGGTCAACACGAAGGTATCTGCATCCACATCGGTGCCGGCGAACGTCAGCTGCCCGGCAAGCGCAATCGGAATGACAAAGATATTGATCAGTAGCAGGTAGAGCGGAAACATCCACACCGCACGACGCAGGTGGTGTTCAGAACTGTTCTCCACCACTGAAACCTGGAACTGTCGCGGCAACATCATCACCGCGAGTGCCGCAAGGATGGTGAGCGAATACCAGTTTCCGTAGTCACCCGTATCATCGGCAATCGTCGGATTGAGCACGCCCGCCAGCTCCGCCTTGTCGAACAGATCCGCAAAGCCATCGTGAAGATGAAAGGTCGCAAAGATACCAACCGCGAGAAAGGCAACCAGTTTGACGATGGATTCGAAAGCAATCGCGGCAACCATCCCCTCGTGGCGCTCGCTGGCATCGAGATGGCGGGCGCCGAACAGGATGGTGAATGCTGCGAGCAGCAAGGCGACGTAAAGCGCTGTGTCCTGCAGAATGGGGATCGTCTGAGCAGCACCCGAGAGATCGATATCCGGGTAACTCTGCAGGATCGTGACGCTGCGCGAGATAGCCTTCAGCTGTAGCGCGATGTACGGCACCACCCCCAGCACAGCGATTATCGTGACGACACCGCCAAGAAGCTGGCTCTTGCCGTAGCGTGAAGCAATGAAATCCGCAATGGATGTAATACGCTGGGTCTTGCTGACCCGCACCATCTTCAGCAGCAGTGTGCCCCAGAGTAGGGCGATCAGGGTCGGGCCAAGATAGATCGGAAGAAATCCGACTCCCGTTGCCGCTGCACGCCCGACACTGCCGTAGTAGGTCCATGCCGTGCAATAGACCGCCAGCGACAGGGCATAGACCGTCGGTCTGCTGATCACCGACCGTTGCTGGTCTGCCCGCCTGTCCGCCCAGTACGCAATAGCGAACAACAGTCCAAGGTACAGCAGAGAGTAAATGGCGATCAGCTTCGTACTTAGCATACGCGGCGCATCGGGCTAGCTTTTTCCGACCTCGACGGTGATGGCCGCAAGCACAATAAGTAATAGCCATACGCCGAAGAGGTAGAGATAGCTGACCGGGAAACCACCCAATTCCGCCGCACGGTCAAACAGGGTCAGTGCCGGCGAATACAACAACAGAAGCCCCGTAAGAAAGACCCCGACCAATCGTTGTCTGGTAAGTACTGAGTGAGGCATATTGGCTCCAACGCTCCGCAAGCCCGTCGTCTGAGTATATGTCACCGATGCGCGGCCGTTTGAACAGGCCGTCGGGGCACAGCGATCGCGGCCTGCCGGCACCGGCAAAACACTGCAATCCGCGCGTAGTGGAGTTGCCTCCGACAAACCGCAATCTGCCAGACGCGATATAAGACGACCAACCTGCCCATACCGAGCTGCCATGCCCGCAACACAGCGCGCAGGCTCGGCGTCGATTTTCAGATCATCGCAAAGCCCTGGTACTCAGCGAGGAATGAGCCGGGTTCACCCTGGCACCGAAAAACCCGGACTTTGCGGACCAGGTGTCACTTGTGCCGTCGCGCCAATGGCATCAACTGGGCGCCTGCCGTGATCGCCCAGAAACCGAGTTTGCCAAGTACCAGAAGCAGCAGCACCACCGCGAGCCAGGAAAGATAATGCGCCAGGCCTTCGCCTCCATTCTCGAGAAATGCAGCAATCTTGGTCGTCTCGAGAAAATACCTCGCGAAATAGGCAATGCTGTCCGGGTCACGGAACAATTCCCAGGCGGCATAGATACCGCCCGCAAGCGCCCAGATTCCGAAGCCGATAAGAATAAATCCAAGGACCGCTGCAACACCTGATAGAAATATCAGTACCGGCGATGTGGCAGGCTCGTTGTCCGGTTCCATTTTCATGCGTTCCTTTTAGTAACTGGTTAATTCAGTAAATCCGCAACTAAGATGACGAAAGTCTCACCTGCAAGACTACTCCTTGAGCTCGATTTTCAGCTGCCCTTCTTCGACCCGGATGTTCTCCACACCGTCGGCAAACGCGCTCCAGAATCCATTTTCATCGCCAAACTCGCTGATGAGGTCAATGTTCTTGAGACCACCCAGCCAGGCATTGGGAATCGGGATGCCCATGATACTGACCCCCTTGAGGATCACCACAGGTTTGGCGTCACGAAAGGCCATTTCCACGCCAGTGGAGACACGCAGGGTCTTGCCGCCAAGGATCGGAAAATCCGGATCCAGCGGCACCAGCAGGCGCGCGCTGACCAGATCGTCACCCAGGTCCAGTGCAAGCTTCTTCGCCAGATCACGATTGTTTGCCACCATGGCATTCAGCTCGCGTTCGCTGAATCTGACATCGCGCCGGGCGCCAGTCTCGCTGTAGCGTTCGGACCGCAGCCATTCTTCGTCGCTCTCGCGCGACGCGGGACCGGTCTGAGGGTTCGCTGCAGGCCCCGGATCATAGCCCAGCACCCGCAGCTTGGCATCAAGCCTTTGCTGCTCTTTGACACTCAGTTCGACCGGTTGAAAGTCCTTCGCGTAGATATAGGTGCGGACCACCCAGAATGTCGCCGCCATCGTCAGCACGATGGTGGCAAGAACGATCCACAGTACATGAATACCGCGGAGCCCCGCGCGTTGTCCAGGGCTCTCCAGCTGTTGTGTCTCTGCTGTCATACATCCATCCAAAAATACCTGCTGGCAAATCCTGCGTTCGGGCACCCAGTATCCTCAGCGCAGGTTGCGCCCTGCAGTGGGGCGATGCCCCTTACCCCGCCGGTACCTTGTTGCCTCACTGACACGCTGTCTCACACGTTCGATCATACGCTGCTGAGACCCTGTCTGTTCTGCCTCATTGCGCGGGGCGCGTTTGAGATAACTGCCATCGGACTCCATCTCCCAGCCGTTGCGGTAATCACCAAGCTGGCTGTCCAGCATCGCACGCAGTTCCACACGGAGTTTTTCAGCCTCTACCGGCGTGACAACCTCGACCCGCGATTCCAGATTGCGTTTCATGCAGTCGGCTGAGCCGATGAAATACTCTTCGTCACCGCCATTCTGGAAATAATAGATCCGGGTGTGTTCGAGGAAACGACCGACGATACTGATGACGCGCGCGCTTTCCGAAAGGCCGGGAATGCCCGGCCGGAAACGACAGGTATCACGCACGATCAGATCCACGATCACGCCATCGCGGCTGGCTTCGTAAAGCGCGCGTGTCACATCGGCATCTTCGAGCGCATTCATCTTGAACTGGATGAGCCCCGGTTTTTCTTCACTGTGCAACGAACGCTCACGTTCGATGCGTGCCAGCAACGCCGCCTTCAGAACCTTGGGGGCGGGCAACAGCTTGCGATAGTAGCGCTCCGGGGTATAGCCGGTGGTCAGATAATTGAAAAATTCGGTAGCGTCGCGCCCGAGGTCATGGTCGTTGCTCAGTATCCCAAGGTCAGAGTAAAGGCGCGCCGTACCTGCATGGTAGTTGCCGGTCCCGATATGCACATACCGCCGGATACCCGGGTAGTCATTGCGCACAACGAGCACGATCTTGGAGTGCGTCTTAAGGCCCACGACACCGTAGGTGACATGGATGCCGGCCTCTTCCATGCGGGCCGCCCAGCGAATATTCGCCGCCTCGTCGAAACGCGCCTTCAGCTCAACGACCACGGCCACCTGTTTGCCATTGCGGGCCGCACGCACCAGGTGATCGATAACCTTGGTATCACTCGATGTCCGGTACAGGGTCATCTTGATGGCGCGGACCTTCGGGTCGGAAGCGGCCTCCTTCAGGAACCGCTCTACCGAAGTGCCAAAGGACTCATAGGGATGCTGAAGCAAAAACGGACCCTGGTCTCGTATCAAATGGAAGATGTTTATGCTTTCAAGTAGGCCGGTATGATCCAGCGGCTGAAAAGGTTCGTCATGGAGTTCCGGGATATCAATTCCGACGAGTTGAAACAAGTCGCGCATGGCGAGCATGTCCCCCCCTGCGTTGAACACGTCTTCACGCTCATCCAGTCCCAGTTCGGCCGCCAGCATGCCCCGACTGGTCTCATCCATGTCGCCCTGCACGTGCAGGCGCACGATCGGTGCAAAACGGCGGTCACGCAGCTCGGATTCGATCATCGACAACAGATCATCCGCGTGATCCTCGTTGCGCTCGGTGTTGGCGTTGCGGGTGACGCGAAACATATGCACGCTGATCACGTCCATCTCAGGCATCAGCATGTCGAGGTTATTGCACACCACGTCTTCCAGTGCCACGAAGTGATTACGCCCTGGCAGCTGGATAAATCGCGGCACATGCTCGCTGGTCGGCACCTTGACCCGCGCCAGGGACGTGCGCCCCACCTGATCGGGAAAGCCGACCTCAACCAGTAGGTTCAGGGCATGGTTGGAGATGAACGGAAAGGGGTGCGCCGGATCGATCGATTGCGGCGTTATCAGAGGGAAAACATTGTCATGGAAATGGCCCCGCAGATAATCGATATCGTCGTGGCTCAAGGCATCGTAAGTGAGAATCTCGATACCGTGCTGACTCAGCTCGGAACGCAGCCGCAAGAACACCTGGTGCTTCGCAGCCTCCTGTTCACGCACCACTGCGTAGCATTCGGTGATCTGTTCCTTGGGAGTGCGACCATCGACCGTCTTCATGGTCATACCGGCACCAAGCTGCTGCTTGAGGCCGCCGATGCGCTTCATGAAGAACTCATCCAGGTTCGCGCTGACGATAGCGAGAAATTTAAGCCGCTCAAGCAAGGGATTGCGGGGATCCTCGGCCTCATGCAGCACCCGCCGGTTGAATGCCAGCCAGGTCAGTTCCCGGTTCAGGTACAGTGAGGGGTCTTGGAGATCGATGGCTTCCGGGACAACTGATTCCGCATTTCCATCGGCTTCTTGAGAAAGCATGGTCAGGTCTCCCTAGTCAGTGAATGCACGCCAACTGGTCCGACTTCGAGTATGGCTCATTTGACACACGGCTTGAATGCCGCAGGTTTGTCGAACTTACGGGAGGGGCGATCGGCGGGAATCAGGCGTATGCGTCAAAGCCAAGCAGGTCGTGCAGGCCTTTGCGCTCGCCGCCCTCGGAGACCTCGGCGTAGGATGCGAGTGCGCGACTGACACGCACCGAACCGTCAAGTTGTCTGCCGGGCACGGCCTCCACCTGAGCTGCCAGACGCTCTCGTTGCGATGGTTCGATACGCTGCACCGGCTGTTGCCGGCGTTCGGGCTCGTCAACCGCATCCCGCACACGATTTGGCGCGCGCACCGCAGCAATGGCCGTCTTGTCCGGGGCGACAGACGACGGGTAGGGATTCGGTAATGCCGGCGTGATGTTCACTTCAATCTATCAAGGCTCGGTTTCTGCGAAACTCGCTATCTATAGACAAATTTCAGAAATTTGCTTCCCTGCGGCCGATTATAGTCAGCTTTCACCCGAGAAACCAATTATAAGCCCCTGATTTTATGATCTGAAGCCCTGCCGATCAACCGGGTGGCCAATGCATCATACGGCCGCCCAGGAGATGCAGATGGATATGGAACACGGCCTGGCCGCCGGCCTCGTTGCAATTCAGCACGGTGCGATAGCCGGGATCAGCCACCCCCTCCTGAACGGCGATCTCACGCGCTGCACCGTACATCCTACCGACGATGGCCTCGTCCCGGGCCTCCAGGTCATTGAGCGTCGCAATGTGTTTCCTGGGAACCACCAGGACATGGGTTGGCGCCTGGGGGCTGAGATCCCTGAACGCAACAACCGTGTCATCTTCGTATAACTTGTCTGCCGGGATATCCCCGGCCGCAATCTTGCAGAAAATGCAGTCTTCCATTCGTTTTCATCCCGTCTTCAATGAATTTTCCCGACCGGCCCCGGATTCCTCGTTCAGTCGGCACCCAGACCACGGCGCCCGGCAAAGGCATGCGCGAGGGTGCCGCCATCGACATACTCAAGCTCGCCACCCAGCGGCACGCCGTGCGCAATCCGTGAGGTCGGGATACCGCGCTCGGCGGCCATCTCGCTGATGTAATGCGCGGTGGCCTCACCCTCGACCGTGGTAGTGGTCGCCAGAATCAACTCGTTCGGTTTTAGCTCGTCGAGACGCTGCCTGAGCTGCTCGATGCCCAATTCCCCCGGCCCGATGCCGTCGAGCGGCGACAGCCGCCCGCCCAGTACGAAATAGCGGCCACGAAAGCCAGTCGCCTGCTCCAGGGCAATCACATCAGAAGGATTCTCAACCACACAGAGCAACGAATCATCGCGGCTGCTGTTGCGGCATAGGACACAGACCTCATCCTCACTGAGGGTGCGACAGACACCGCAATGGCCTATCGACTGCACCGCCTCGGCCAGAACCGCGGCCAGTCGAGCACCGCCGGCACGATCCCGCTGCAGGATGTGAAAGGCCATGCGTTGAGCCGATTTGGGACCAATACCCGGCAGGCATTTCAGACTGTCGATCAGCTCTTCGAGCAGCGGTTTCTCAGACATCTGCCACGGCCCATTCCAATGTCATCAGAACGGCAGCTTCATTCCCGGCGGCAGATTCAGACCGGCGGTCACACCGGACATCCGCTCCTTGGAGTGCGCCTCGATACGGTGGGCTGCATCATTGCATGCCGCCGCGACCAGGTCTTCCAGCATGTCCTTGTCGTCGCCAACCAGGCTGTCGTCGATCTCCACGCGGCGGACTTCATGGCGTCCGGTCATGGTGACCTTGACCAGGCCACCGCCGGACTCGCCCGTCACCTCGGCGTTTGCCAGTTCTTCCTGCGCCTTCTGCAGGTCTTCCTGCATCTTCTGCGCCTGCCTCATCAGGTTTCCCATAGGTCCTTTCATTCTGAATCCTCTGGATGTGTTGATTACTCGATACGGCGGATGGAATCGGGGACGATCTCCGCATCAAACGTTTCCTGCATCGCCAGCACCAGCGGATCGCCGGAAATATCCGCCTCGGTCGCCTCCTGGCGGGCACGCGTCTCACGCGCCTCGCGCTGGGCCGGCGTCTCCTGTTCACTTTCCGCGGCTGACAACTGCACTACCACCGGCTGTCCCGCCGCTGCCGATATCGCCTCCTGCAGGCGCTGCTCGGCCAGACTGCCGATCAGGCCACTGCATACCGGATCTACACGCAGTGAGAGCTGCTTGCCGTTCCAGGCCTCGTAGACGCAATTATCGGCCAGTTGTGCGGCCATACCCTTGAGTCCCAGCCCGCCCACGAAGGCATGCCAGTCCGAAAAACCGGTATCACCCGTGGATGCCGAAGCCGGCTCCGGCACGCTCGATTCAGCCCGTTCAGGTGCTGCGGCCGATGGCTGTACCACCGCCGGCGCGGACCTGTCAGCCTGGTCTTGAGACCGCCCGCCTTTCGGCAGGGCCTTACGGCCTTCCACCCTGCCCCCGCCACTGCTCACGGCTCCCTCTGCGGTGTCGGGACGAAACGCCAGCATACGCAACATGACCATCTCGAAGCCGCTGCGCGCATCCGGTGCCAGCGGCAAGTCCCGCTGCCCGATCAGGGCAATCTGGTAAAAAAGCTGCAGCTCTTCCGGTGGGACCTGGGCGGCCAGCCCGCTCAGCCGTTCGCTGTCACCCCAGCTGGCCTGAGCGGCCGCCGGTACCAGCTGCAGCACGGCAGTGCGGTGCAGGAGGATCACGACATCGCGCAGCAGACCGGTGAAATCGGGTGCGTGTTCTGCGATCGCCTCGATCTCGGCCAAGACCGCTGCCGCATCACCGCGCTGCGCGGCGGAAATCATCTCCGGCAGACGCTCCGTGGCCACCACACCCAGCATGGCCCGCACCTCGGCACTGTTGACCGCACCGCCGCCAAAGGCAATGGCCTGATCGAGCAGACTGAGACCGTCACGCATGCTGCCATCCGCGGCGCGCGCCAGAACCCCAAGCGCGGCGGGTTCGAAGGCGACCCCCTCGGCCTCGAGTATGTGGCGAAACTGACCCTCGATCTGCTCTACCGGCAGGCGTTTGAGATTGAACTGCAGGCAGCGCGAGAGGACTGTTACCGGCACTCTCTGCGGATCAGTGGTCGCGAGCAGGAATTTCACGTGCGGCGGGGGCTCCTCAAGCGTCTTCAGCAAGGCATTGAAGCTGTGCCCCGAAAACATGTGCACCTCGTCGATGAGGTATACCTTGTAGCGACCACGCACCGGTGCGTATGGCACATTCTCGAGCAGTTCGCGGGTATCATCCACGCCGGTCTTTGAGGCCGCATCCACCTCCAGCAGGTCGACGAAGCGGCCCTCGTCTATCTCGCGACAGACACTGCATTCTCCACAGGGCGTGGCGCTGACCCCGGCCTCGCAATTCAGTGACTTGGACAGGATGCGCGCAAGCGTGGTCTTGCCCACCCCGCGGGTACCGGTAAACAGGTAGGCGTGGTGCAGCCGGTCATTGTCGAGCGCATTGCTGAGGGCACGCACCACATGCTCCTGACCGACCATCTCGGCGAAGTTGCGCGGGCGCCATTTGCGGGCAAGAACCTGGTATGACATCGAGGCCGTGAAATTCTGACTGAATAGTCGCTAGAGTCTAACCCATGCTCCGGGGCGACGACATAAAGATGGGCAAGCCGTAAGGATTCGAAAGGCGGCGGCCCCGCCAGCGATTCCCGGCGCACAAGTCAACTGCTGCGGCTGCTCCCTTCCGGGCCTGACCGGGTTCACAGTCTATTGTCGCGAGAGACCAACGGGGCCACCACTGAGCAGCGGATTATGCCGCAAATTCAACACTGCGGGAAAAAAATCATGCGCTCAGACGCATCAGGCGCCGGCATGGCGAGCATGAAGCCGGTCGGATCCTGGCATATATTGTCCCTTGAAATGCGGAGGGATCCGAGGGCACTCGTCCATTAGAATCCCCAGATTGATTACGGTTACAGGACGACAACAGATGCGGCATATCAAAAAAGCGCTATCCTATTCCATCGCTGGCAGCCTCGGGCTGACGGTGATCGCGAGCCTGCAGGGCTGTAGCGACCAGGGCCCCTCCCAGCCGAACATGAGTGGCTTCGATGCCGGTCAGGACAATGCGTCGGATCAGGCTTTTTTCCTCGTTCTGGAGCAGACGGGCAGCAACCCGGATACCTTCAGGCTGGTGGAGAAGCATCCGACCAGCGGCCCAACGCGCGCCATCCTGCGCACCCCCGAAGGCAGCGAGCGCTTTCTCTCCGAGACCGAGTTGAAGCAGATCGCAGAGGCGGAAGCAGCTCGCGTGGAGGCGGGCACCTCGCGCCTGACCGAGGAGCCCTCCATGCAAGAAGGCGGGCTGTCGCTCGGGGAGGTCTTGCTGGCCGCGGCTGCCGGTTCCCTGGTCGGCGGCATGCTCGCCAACCGTCTGGCATCTAACAAAAATTTCCAACGCACCCAGAACAGTTATGGCGGCGGTCGCCCCACCACCAGCATCTCGCAGCCGGCAAGCCGCCAGGCCGCAAATACGACCAAGCCGCGCAGCGGCTTCTTCGGCAGCAGCAGCGGCAAGTCGTCATCCAGCGGCTACCGCTCCTTTGGCGGCTGAACCATGGTCGACATACTGACCGTCGAGCCGCTGGGAAAGACCGTGATGGAAGAGATCGGCCTCACCTGGCACACGGATACAGACGGCAGCAGTTATATCAGTAACGATCTGGTCCAGATCACGGAGGAGGACGCCGAAGCCTACTACGATGCCGCCAACAACCTGTACGGGCTGTTCGTGGAGGCAGCGCAGAAGGTCATCGATGAACAGCTCTATCTCGAACTCGGCATTCCGTCGAACCTGGTCGGCCTGATCGAGGACAGCTGGGAAGAAAAAGACCGGCATCTTTACGGGCGCTTCGATCTGGCCGGCGGATTGGATGGATTGCCGATCAAATTGATCGAGTTCAATGCCGACACCCCGACCGGTTTGTTCGAGACCTCGATCATCCAATGGGCCCTGCTGAAATCGAACGGCATGGATGAAACCCGCCAGTTCAACAACCTGCATGAGATGCTGCAGGAAAACTTCCGCCGCCTGATCACCCGCGACAAACCGCTCGAGGAATTCAAAGAACGCTACGGCGGCGAAAAGCTCCTGCTCTCCAGCGTCGGTGGTCTGCCCGAAGACGAGGGGACCGTGCGCTATCTGCAACAGGTTGCGCATGAAGCCGGCCTGTATACCGACTTCTGCTACATGCACGAAGCAGGATTCACTGATGCGGAGGGCGTGTTCAACAAGGACGGCCAGCTGGCCGACTTCTGGTTCAAGCTATACCCCTGGGAGGACATTGCCGCCGACGAGCTGGAGCTGACACGCATGCTGGGCAAGATGGTCCGAAGTGGCCGTACCCGCATACTCAATCCGGCCTACACACTGCTGTTTCAAAGCAAGGGCCTGTTGAAGGTGCTGTTCGACATGTTCCCCGAATCACCCTATCTGCTGCGTGCCGACTTCAGCCCCCTGCAGGGCGTCGAGCAGGTCAGCAAGAAGCTGTTCGGTCGTGAGGGTGCCAATACGACACTGTTTGCCGCCAACGGTGATGTCCTCAGCAGCACCGACGGCCCCTATGAACATCAGAAGGCGGTATACCAGGAGCGCGCGCAATTTCCGCTGGATGCCAGCGGCCGCATATACCAGGCCGGCGTATTCCATGTATGGGAAGCCTGCGGCCTCGGGTTTCGGCGCGGCGGCATGATACTCGACGACATGAGCAAGTTCGTCGGCCACATCGTGGTTTAAGCGGGGCTCGAATCATCCGTCTTATCGGTCAGGAGCGAACCGGGATCCCGGTTCTTCGGGCAGCCGAAATTAAAGCCGCCGCTCGCCCAGGCCTGCCGGCTTTGACTACTCCGCCCGGGGTTCGGCAGACCTTTCGGGCAGTGATATCTCACCTTGCTCGCGGAAAGGAAGGCCACCCAGTGTCCCCTCGGCCGAAAGCCTTCCGGTTATCTGGTATTGCAACGTCCTGTCAGTACGTTCGCTCATGCCCTGGATGAAGCGCAGAACCCCAAACACCGTGCTGACCATACGCACCTCGACCTTGGCGTCCGAATACGCGGGAACGGTCACCGCCTGATCGGTCACACCCGAGCCGAAGTCCTTACCGTTGATCTCCAGATCAAAACTGCCTCCTGTAATGGCGATCGGCTGGTCGTTATGGTTCTGGATCCTCAGGGTGACCAGATACAACTGCTCAAGCAGCGTCGACTCGAGCACCCGTATCTCCGACACAGTGACCCGGATCGGGTCCCGATAAGACTCGACCCCTGCGCAGGCCGCCAACAGCAGTAGCAGGCCAGCCAAACCGAAATGGCGAATAGCCAACGCCCCTCCCGTCCCCGACTGCGGGGAAAAACCGTCCGACCATCCGAGCTTAATCGAGTACCGCCGACGGGTCACCCTAAAGCCATCCCGTCTTAACAAAAGTGTCTTACTCAATTGAAATACCCACACAGGTCAAAAAACGGGCCACACAACCGTGCCTTGCTCCCCGCACTGCGCTACATTGACACCGGAGAACCAACCGCAGCACGTTCCATGGAAAATAGCAGTTTTTTACCTCGCCAGGCACTTCAAACCCTGATCGATGTCCTCGGCAATCAGGGTTTTCGAACTCTAGGGCCGGTTGTACGCGATAAGGCCATCCAGTACCTCGAACTGACCAATGCCGACCAGTTCCCCCAGGGGTGGACAGATGAACAGAGGGCCGGCAGCTATCGGCTGATCCCGGCTGACTCGGCGCGCTGTTTCAGCTGGGCAACTGGCCCGCAGGCATTGAAGCCCTGGCTGTTCAGTGCCCGGGAGACGCTTTGGCACAGCCAACGCAACGCCGATGGCGCACTCAGTTTTTCGGTGCAGCAACCCGAACAACCGCCAATCGCTATCATCGGAGCCCGCGCCTGCGACCTGGCAGCATTACAGCTGCAGGACCGGCACTTCCTCGACGGCATTCGCGACCCTTACTACGCAGCAAGACGCCAGGACCTGTTCATTGTAGCCGTGCACTGCACCCACCCCGCCGCCACCTGCTTCTGCGCGTCGACGGGCGACGGCCCACGTGCCGCAGGCAGTTTCGACCTCGCGCTCAGCGAGTTGGATGAGGGCTACCTGGTAGAGGTCGGCAGCGAACGAGGCCAGGGCGTTGCACTCCAACTGCCGCTGCAGGTGGCAGAAACGCATCAGCAGCGACAGGCAGAACAGGAGATTGCCGCAGCAGGCGACCGGCAGACCCGCAAGCTCCCTTCAGGCAAAATGCGCGACCTGTTGTTTGCGCGGCTCGAACACCCGCGTTGGGACCAGGTCGCTGCACGTTGTCTCTCGTGCGGCAACTGCACCAGTGTCTGCCCGAGCTGTTTCTGCCACGCCGAGCAGGATGTCCCCGAACTGGGCGGCGAATCCAGCCAGCACATACGCGAGTGGGATTCGTGCTTCAGCGAAGGCCACAGTTATCTGCATGGTTTTGTCATACGTCCTGAAACAGACCACCGTTACCGTCAGTGGCTAACGCACAAGCTGGGCAGCTGGCACGATCAATATGGCCGTAGCGGCTGCGTCGGCTGTGGCCGCTGCATCACCTGGTGCCCGGTAGGCATCGATATCACTGCAGAGGCCAACGCCATCTGCAGCGATCGGGGACCAGAGGAGGATTCCGTATGAATCCCTATCTGCCGCGTGAGGCCACCATCGTGGGCAGGACCCAGGAGTCGGCCAACACCTTTACCCTGGAACTGCGCCTGACCGATGATAAGCCATACGAGTTTGAGCCGGGCCAGTTCAACATGCTGTACCTGTACGGCTCAGGTGAGGTTCCCATCTCGATCGTGGCCGACGCCGAGGGCACGGGGGTGCTCACACACACCATCCGTGCGCTCGGGCGCATCACCGACGGCCTGGCAGCGCTCAAGGTCGGTGATCGGATCGGTCTGCGCGGGCCCTACGGCCGCGGCTGGCCGATGCGCGAGGCAGAAGGTCGCGACGTAATCGTCGTAACCGGCGGATTGGGCTGCGCGCCGTCGGTTTCGATCATCCATCACATACTTACCCATCGTGAACACTACGGCCACCTGAGCATCCTGCAGGGGGTGAAACACACCGACGACCTTATCTGGCGCAGCCAGTACGATGCCTGGGCCAGAATGCCCGATATCGAGGTACACCTTGCTGCTGATGTCGCCGCCCCCCGCTGGGAAGGGCACGTCGGCTTGGTAACCGCATTGTTCGACGAGCTGGAAATCCGAACCGACAGATGCATCGCCATGTTGTGCGGTCCGGAAATGATGATGCGTGCCTCCGCGAGCGACCTACACCACCGCGGCCTGGCCGCCGATGCCATCTATCTCAGCCTGGAGCGCAACATGCAGTGCGCCGTTGGGCACTGCGGTCATTGCCAGATGGGTGGGCAGTTCGTGTGCAGGGACGGCCCGGTGTTTCCCTGGCCCGAGGTGCGAGAATTGCTGGGCGTAAAAGGATTCTGAGATGAGCAGACCAAGTATTGCGGTACATAAATTTTCGTCCTGCGACGGCTGCCAGCTGGCCTTTCTGAACGCCGGGGAGGATCTGCTCAAACTGACGCAACTCGCCGACATCCAGCATTTCCTAGAGGCCGGCATGGCCGATGAACATGCCCAGGTAGATATCGCCTTCGTCGAGGGCAGCATCTCGACAAGCGATGAGCTCACCCGTATTCAACGGGTCCGCGCAAACAGCCGGTTCGTGGTTACCCTGGGTGCCTGCGCAACCTCCGGCGGCCTGCAGGCCTTGCGCAATCTCGATGACAGCAACGAAACCTGGAAGCAAGCAATCTATGCGCGTCCAGAATTTATCCAGACCCTGGCCCGTGCCGAACCCGTCAGCGATCACATCGATGTGGACTTCGAGATCTGGGGCTGCCCGGTCAACGGCCGACAGGTTCTGGCCGCGGTGCAACAGCTGTTGTTTGGCGTCACCCCGCTCGACCCACGTGACAAGGTCTGCATGGAATGCAAACGTCAGCACACGGTCTGCGTCATGGTCACCGAGGGCAAGTCGTGTCTCGGCCCGGTTACGCGCACCGGGTGCGGCGCCCTCTGCCCCCGTTTCGGTCGCGACTGCTATGGCTGCTTCGGCCCCGCAGAGAACATCAATGCAGATGCCATGAGCCACCGGCTCGAGGGCCTCGGCCTACCCCCCTCCGATATTGCACGCCGCTTCCTGTTCATCAACAGCAATGCACCCGCATTCAGTGAGGCCGGGCATAAACACTACCAGCGGGGATTCGGTAATGACTGAACGTTCTGTCTCCATCCACGTGCCGGCCATGACCCGGGTTGAGGGTGAAGGCTCGCTCACACTGCGGGTCGAGCAGGGCCAGATCGTGGAACTGGCGCTGGACATCTTCGAGCCACCGCGTTATTTCGAAAAATTCCTGGAAGGCCGCCGGTATCAGGAGGTCATCGATACGGTGGCCCGGATCTGCGGCATATGCCCGATCGCCTATCAGATGAGTGCTGCGCAGGCGCTTGAAAACGCCTTCGATATCCAGCCCGACCAGTGGGTGCGCGACATGCGGCGCGTGTTCTACTGCGGTGAATGGCTGCAGAGCCACTCCCTGCATGTCCACCTGCTGGCGGCACCTGACTTTCTTGGCTTTGACAGCGTGGTCGACATGGCCGAAAAGCATCCCGAGGCGGTGCGCCGCGGCCTGCGCCTGCAGGGGTTGGGCAACGACCTGATCCGGCTGCTCGGAGGCCGCTCCGTGCACCCGGTAGGTGCGCGTGTAGGCGGTTTCTTCCGCGCGCCGGCGCAGTCCGAGGTGGATCGCATGCTGGAACAGCTGCGGGCCGCCCTGCCCGAGGCCGAGGAACTGGTCGCATGGTCGGCCGCCCTGCCGATTCCCGACGATCAACAGGCCTTCACCAATGTGTCTCTGCGTCACGATACCGACTATCCTCTGGCCGAAGGCCGAATCGTGTCGGATGGTGGCCTGGATATCCCGGTCGATGAAGTGGAACACCACTTTGCGGAGGAACACCGGCCGCAGTCGACGGCCCTGTTCTCGCTGTTGAATGGTGAACCTTACCTGGTGGGACCGCTGGCGCGCCTGAACCTCAATGCGGATCGCCTGCCTGCATCCAGTCTCGCGCTGCTGGAAAAAAGCGGCATCCCGTTTCCGAGTAATAACATGTTCCTCAGCCTGTACGCGCGGGCGCTGGAGATACATGTCGCGATCGTGGAGGCGATCCGGCTGCTTGAAAACTACAGGCTGCCGTCGGCCCCGCACACCGAGGTGACCGCCAGGACCGGGGTCGGATACGGTGCCACCGAGGCGCCACGCGGTTTGCTCTGGCATCGCTACGAAGTCGATGACCAAGGCCTGATCAAAAGCGCACGCATCGTCCCGCCGACCAGTCAAAACCAGGCGCGTATCGAGGTCGATCTGCACCGCAGCCTGATCAGTTTCGGCCTGCAGCAGCCGGACGATGCCCTGCGTCTGCGCGCAGAGACTGTAATCCGCAACTACGACCCCTGCATCTCCTGCGCGACCCACTTCCTGAAGATCGACGTCAAGCGCCGATGATCCGGGTCATAGGGCTCGGTTCGCCATTCGGCGACGACCGGGTCGGCTGGAGAGTCATCGAACTGCTGCAAGCGCTCTTGCCGGCACATATCGACCTGGTCGCACTCGACCGGCCGGGGGCTGCATTGATCAACTGGATGCAGGGAGTCGACCACCTCGTGCTGGTCGACGCGGTCTGCTCCGGGGTGGCGCCGGGCAGCATCGTCGCCCTGACGCCCGAAGACCTGGAGACGACAAGCGGCAGACTGACGAGCCACAGCCTCGCACTTTCTGACACCTTCCGCCTTGCCAAAAGACTCGGGCATATGCCCGCCCGGATCGATATCTACGGGGTAGAACTCGGCGGCCTGACGGACGACACGCTGAGTCAGATTGCGGAAACATCAGCTAAGGAGCTGGCATCATTGCTCGTTGAAAGAATGACCTGAATCATCAGAGGCCATCGACAGATCGCATCCATTTGTTGAGACTGGTTTCCTGCGGTTGCTCCCGTTCGACGACCGGCTCCGCTTGTGCCATTTCCATAGCCATACGCGCGATTTTCGCTGCCTCCAGTTCGGCCGCCTCCACCTCTGCGATGGCGTCATTCAGCTCGCCACGCAAAGCCAACAGTCGCGGATCATCAGGGTCCACACGCAGACCACGCCCAAGGTATAGCTCGGCCTTGTCAAAAAACTGTTTTTCCAGCGCCCACTTTGCCAATACACGATATCGCTGACCGATACGTTTCAGTCCTGCAAGCGCATCTTCGTTTCGCGCATCGATCTCCAACACACGTTGATAGTAGCCGTACGCACTATCGTCGGCCGGCATCAGCAATCGGTCCTTCTCCATTGCCTGCTCCGCCTGCGCCAGGGTCTGTTCGACTTGGCGCTGCCACCCCGCCGACTCATAAATACCGACCTGATCAGACGAAGGGGCCGCGGTCACATTGAGCACGACCATGTCGTCACCGACCTCCGTCGGCGATACCGCGACCGTGGTCACAGCTGCCGACACCTGCTCTGCAGCGGACGCCTCGACATTCGTGTCGGCCGAGGCAGCCTCCTCTGACATGGATACGCCGGCGGCAGGTGGCGTAAGAATGCTCACAACGTCCAGCGACATGCCGGTTTCATCCGTTACGATCAGAATGTTATTTTCGTCCGCGACCTGCTGATCAATCGCCTGGCCCCGGGATTCGCTGGCATCCACACTCCCGGATGCAAGCAGGGGGGCCGCGCCCTGTGAAGCCCCACGCCGGGCTTTCGGCGCCTTGTTGGCCAGTAACCAGACGTCCAGCGTACTGATGGCCTGCGCAACCTGCCCCACCAGGCGGTCGGCAGCATTGTCCGAAACCCGACCAAGCAACACCTGCTGCGCGTCATCATTCAGACCGCTCCGATGATCGAAAGAATCAGAGCGTGACCTAAGCTGCACCAGAGCAGCACTCGAATTCAGCAGGCTCGCGATAGCCGCGCTTTGCGTAGGCGGAATGCTCGTAACATCCAGATATCGCGGCGCCCCATCCAGCACCGTAGGACGGGACGGAACCGTTTCGCCCACCAGGAAAGGCGCCCCCTGCGGCATCAGCTTGCGATCAGCAAGCTGCTGTTGTGAGTCTGTGCCATGACTCCAGGTCCCGAATGCCAACCCGACCACGAGAAGACCACCCAGACCGGCGATAGCGGCATTCGGCAACGGGCCCATGCGCTCGTTCAAAACGCCCGGCATGCTTGTCCGGCCGCGAATCCAGCGACGCATCAGTCCCAGTAGTCGCACCGCGTTCGCCATCGACGCGCGGCCCATGCGACTCAGGTGGTCACCAAGCACTGGAGCCCATTTTCGTACCCATTCGCTGACTTGACCGGCCAGCATCGCTGGGAATTGTGTCGAACGATGCAGCCATCGCCTGAAGCGATACGGCCGCCGGTAACCCACCCGATAGAAATAGCGGCCACCTGCGCGGCGTCCAGGCGCACCACGACCGACGTCATCCTGTGCTTGATACCCTGCTTCCGTTTGCGCAGCCGGCTGTTCCGGCAGGAACAAGGCGTTCATCGCATCATGCGAAGCCCGCTTGGTCTCCGCCGCGCGAGGGGTGGGAACCAACGCGAGTTCGTAGATGGAGCCAATCGTGGAACCCGCCATTTCCACCACCGACTCGATTTCACCCTCCAGGGGCGTTAGCAGTTCGTCGCGCAGGTCCTTGACCACGGCCATGACATCGCGCTGTTTGAGTGCGTGTTTTTCCTCCGTGCATCCGTGCAGCAGCAGCCGGCTGCATATCTTGTTGACATGCCGTGGCAAGCCCCGGCTGGCACGGAAAATCGCCATCACTGCGGGACCATTGACCGAAGGATCACCCGCCCAGTCGGCGAAGCCCAGCCGGTATTCCAGATAGGCCTTGGTTTCCGCGAGATCCATCCTGTGCAGGCGGCAGCTGGCTATCACGCGTTGCTGAAACTGCGTCATCCCCGGTGCGCTCATCACGCCCTCGAGATCTTCCTGCCCCAAGAGAAACAACTGCAGAACCGGGCGCGACCTCGACTGCAGATCCGTCAACAGACGCATTGCTTCGAGAGATTGATGAGATAGGGTCTGAGCCTCATCGATCAAAACCAGAGCCTGGCGATTGCCATGCTCGAGTTCGATGAGGTAACGCTCGATCCGGTGTGCAAGCATGGCACGGTCCATACCCTCCGCCGGGATGCCGAACGAGTAGGCGAGCCTGCGCAACAGATCGGTCGGATTGAGATCGTTGGCGATCAGTTTCACGCTGACCGTCTTCGACGGGTTGAGCTCATTCAGCAGCCGCTCTGCGAGCGTGGTCTTGCCGGATCCCGGTGGACCCGTTATCACCACGATGCCCTCCCCGCGCTTCAGTGCATAACGCAGATAGGCCCAGGCCTTTGCGCAACTGCGATGGGGGAAACAGATCTCCGGGTCAGGCAGCAGCCTGAACGGATCATTTGCGAGTTTGTAAAACGCCTCGTACATACCTGGGGCCTCCCCCGTGCCCTGCTTTGTTGCTGCCCACACCCCGGATGTCAATTGCAGACATTTAAACTGCGGGCGTGTAAATCTCTGTGGCCAATTCTAGCTCATAGCCTCATGGCGTCGAATGTCACCCGAATCATTGCAACATCATTAACCGCTATTAAGAATCTAATTAGTCAGTCGCGGCAACCACGCCGAATAAGCCAAGAATACACGCTTTTCTTGAGTCAGATCATATATAAGCCGTCTCTTATACGTTTAAATCTGCCGTTTACAAACAAACGGCTCACTTTACCGGCTGCACTGTGAGTACCAGGCGTCACCAACCAAGAAGGATCAAAAAATGCTCATAAGAGTGATTGCCGCAGCTATGCTGCTGCTCAGCCTCCCCGCCCTTGCAGCCGATCTCGCCAACGGCCAGCGCCTCAACAAAAGCTGCGCGCTGTGTCATGGCCTGCATGGCCAGGGCGCATCCGGGAAGCTTTCGCCCCGGCTAGCCGGCCTGCCCAAGGAATACATCATCAAGACGATGAAGGACTATGTCGACGGGACCCGTGTCTACCCCCTGATGGTGCGTACCGCACAACTCGAAAAGTTCACCGAAAAAGACTACGACGACATCGCCACCTATCTGTCATCGCTGGATCTCAGTTCGGACGAGCGTTTCAATATACAACCTGCGTTCGGAGACGCGAAAGAAGGAAAGGAAATCTACAAATCCGACTGCCGCAACTGCCATAACAGAGACGGCTACGGCAAGCCGAGCAAAGAGGCGCCGCCTCTCGCCGGCCAGCATCCCGCCTACCTGTACACCACCATGCGTGGTTTCAAGGAAGGTCATCGTATTCATGCCAATGACAAGGAAGACGACAGCTTCACGGATTACGAAGACGCCGATTTCATCAATCTGGCCGCTTACCTGGCCACGCTGGATGACGCCAGGATAGTACGGGGCTACCGATTCAGACCGCCGATGTACCGCCCGAGCTTCGCCAGCGCACAGCGCAAGGAACTCAGCAGCAGCATCCAGATTACGGATATCACCCAGACAGTGGTACGTATTGCCCTGGATAAAGGTGTGACCACCGAAGCGGCAGAAACCGCAATGATAGCCAAGGCAAAAGAGATCGGCCTCAAGAAGGTCGCGCAACAAAAAGTCTCGCAGTTCCTGGCCAAGAAGGACGTGAAGATGCCACATCTGTCGATCTTCCAGTTCTGCAACCCGATGGATGCCCGCCTGATGGTCATAGCCGACCCGGTATTCTCAAGCTATATGCCATGCCGTATCTCGATGGTCGAAGACGGTGACGGTAAGCTTTGGCTGATGATGCTGAACCTGGACATGCTGATCAACAGCGAGCTGTTGCCGGCCGAGGTGGTGGAGACCGCCATCCGCGTCAACCAGCAGATGCTCGACGTCATGACTGCCGGCGCTTCCGGCAAACCCTGACCCGGATCGCTGATGGGAGGCCCTTGGCCTCCCATCAGCATGGACCGCCAGGGTCCGCAACGATCACGCCTCGAGGTCCGGGTTGATCAGGCCTGACTCTCGACGCTGAGCGCGCGGGCGGCGTCCTCGCGGGTATAGAAACGACCGTGACGCAGAAAGCCGGACACTATGGTCGCCAACACGCGGCGGACATGTCCGCGGGCGTCACGCGCCACCACCCACTCCTTAGGCAAACCGTCAAGCACATGCACAGGCGCCGGCCTGCCGTCGGAAAACCGGGAGACAACGGTTTGACCGGTGCGGATATTCCGATACGCCGGACAAAATCCGGATGCCCGGTTGTTCTGGCTCACGCCGCCCGTGCCCTTGTAAGCCGAATTCTCCAGCCGCAATTCGAACTCACTCAGCGGGCCTTGTCGGGAAACGACGGCAAGCGGAACTTCAACACCCATGTGTGCTGTCCTGTCTGTCGACGTCTGCTCTTTCACTGTCACCTCCGGAATCCAGGCTGGCGCGAATAGGAAGCCTGAAATCCCCCAAGCATTACGCATGCCACAATACAAAACACAGACATCGAAAAGCCCCGACAATGATCAAAAAACACCCTATTTTACAATGGCCTGTGAAGGCGACCGAGATAGCCATTCAAACCTCCGGAACCTATCTGGGAACCGGATGCCCAACCATTTGTAAAATTTTCATAACAGCCTGTGACGCTGCTGGCAACGGGTCGAAACAGCGGAATACACGAGCAGGCCGATGTCGCTTGAGTCGAATCGAACAGCCGTCGCCCCCATCTTCCAACCGGACGCCGGCAAAGTGAGCAAGGACAATCCACGCGGCCGCGGTGCCTCGGACAATCCCGGCAACCGCTACCACCAGCATGAAACATTTTCATTCGACGATGGCTGGGGAACGCAGGAGGCGCCAAAGCTGCGTACGCAAGTCGGCGTTGATCATTCACGCAAGGCTATCAGCTACAACGACTCGCCGGACATCCCTTTCGATCGCTCGATCAATCCCTACCGTGGCTGTGAACATGGCTGCATCTATTGTTACGCCCGACCAACCCATGCCTGGCTGGATCTTTCGCCCGGCCTGGACTTCGAGTCACGGCTGTTTACGCGGCCGGATCTGCCCCAATTGCTGAGGGCAGAACTGGCATCACCCGCTTATCGGCCCGCGCCAGTGGCTCTGGGTGCCATCACTGACGCCTACCAGCCCATAGAACGTGAAAGACGCATCAGCCGTCAGGTGTTGGAGATTCTCACCGAGACCAGGCACCCGACATTGATCGTAACCAAGTCCGCCCTGGTTGAACGCGACATGGATCTGCTGGTCGATCTGGCCGAAGAACGGCTGGTTGAGGTCGCTATCTCTCTCACCACCCTGCAGCGCCCGCTGGCAAGAACCCTGGAACCGCGCGCAGCGGCACCACACAGGCGCCTGCAGTTAATCGAGACACTCAGTGCAGCGGGCATTCCTGTGCGTGCGATGATCGCCCCGATCATCCCGGTGCTGACCGAACCTGAGATTGAGGCGCTGCTGCAGGCAGCTTTCGATGCCGGCGCACGCTCAGCGACGTACGTACTGCTGAGACTGCCGCTGGAAGTGGCACCCCTATTCCGCGACTGGCTCGATCGCCATCATCCCGATGCCGCCCGCCGCGTGATGAAGCACATTCAGGATACCCGCGGCGGTCGAGACAACGACAGCCGCTTCGGGCATCGACTTAGGGGTAGCGGCAGTTATGCCGACCTGATCGCACAACGTTTCGCGCTCCGGTCACGCAAACTGGGATTCGGCCCGGGGCAGCATCTCAGTTGCGAGCAATTCCTGGCGCCTTCCCCGAACGGCCAGCTGAGTCTGTTTTAAACCACGCTTTCCAGTGCAACTCCTGGGAGGTAGAAAACGCGGGCGAAGGTCCCATGAAATACTTTCGCGTTGCCGGGGGTCTCGTTCTCAATGGAGGTGGTCCCGATGAATGCAATTTCCCTGGCGCGCCGCATGGCCGCCCATTCGACCCTGACGGGGTTCGTTTTGCTGATGCTGTCGACGGCGCCGTTCGCCGAGCCCGGACCCATCACTCCCCCTGCCGACCGCGTGCCCGCAGTGTGGCTCGGGCCACAGGCGCTTGATCCCGCAGAGGCCGGAATCGGCAGACAGATTCCGGATCTGGCGGTACGCGCCATCGACGGCAGCAGCCACAGCCTGCATCTGGCCAACGGCAGGCGCGGGACCGTCGTGGTCGTACGCGATCCGGAGTGTCCGGTATCACGCAGTTATGGCCCACGCATCTCGCGCATGGCCAGGCACTATGCGGAAGCCGGTTTCGGTTTCGTGTTCATCTATCCGAGTGAGACGCTGAACAGCGAGCAACGACGAAAGGATCAACAAACCCTGGGCGTTCCGGGAATCTTTGTCGACAAGGGGAGCTATGCGGTGGCTGACGAGCTCGGTGTCAAGAGCACCGGGGACGTGTTCGTGCTGGATAACGAATACCGCGTTCGCTATCGCGGCGCGGTGGATGATCAGTATGGCCTTGGTTACACCAGGGACCTCCCGACCCGTCATTACCTGCGCAATGCACTGGATGCCCTCAAGGAGGGGCGCAAGATAGGAACACCCGCTACGGCAGCACCTGGCTGCTATATCGATGCCGATCCGGCAAAAGATCAGCTGATCTGGCCACTCGCAGCGGGACAAATGCTCTCCCGGCTTGTCGCGCCGCACACCCGGTTATGGTCCAACATCTGAGCACGCGACCCGGGCGGTCAACGGCGGGACAGGAGCGCACCGAATGTCTCCCCTGTCGCCGCATTCGTGTAGCTGCCGCTCAATGTTTGTCCGTCACCAGACAACTGCAGCCGCCCACTCCCCCAGGTGTTGTCAGACGCCTTGAATTCGCTCTCGATCAGGCTGCCTCGAATCACGCCAGTGCCGGTGGCAGTGATATCACCCGAGGACCCGAATTCGATGAACTCAAACCGGTTGCCGTACTGGGTGACCGTATAGCGCGAACCGTCCGCACCCTGCCAGGCACCGGAGATGTCCACGGTCTGCGCAGCAGGCGGTATGGACGCGGTCGGTGGCAGGGTGTTCGGATCAAACGATTCACCCCCACTCTGCAGTCCCGTGGCGATCCCCGGCACCGGCACCGGTGCCATGACATCTGGATCCGGCAACGAGCCGATCGCGGCCAG